>NZ_SMJY01000159.1:0-14970 GCF_004348355.1 Micromonospora sp. KC721
GGGGGACGATCCGGGGGCTCGGCATGGGACCGGTTATAGCCGGCCGGATCGGGCGGCCAGGCGACTTTCACGAATCCGGTGGCGATTGTCGGCGCACCGCCGGCCGGACCTGGCGTTCGGGGGTAACCGGGAAGCGTCCCGCTCGTTGGCCGATTCGTTCCACGTGGCGGATTCGGGTCCGGGAGGTCCTGTGCGGCAGAACCACCTGGCGGCTCCACCGGCCGGCGGCGTACCGGGCGTCGGCCGGGACACGACGGCGTTCCGCACGCTGGTCACCTGCACCTACTTCGAACCGGGGTTCCGCGGCGGCGGGCCCGGCAGGTCGGTCGCGCACATCCTGGACTCGGCTTCGTGCGAGGTGGCGGCGACACTGGTCACCCGGGACCGCGACCTCGGCGACGCCGAGCCCTATCCGGAGCTGTCCGGCCGCTGGCTGATGCGCGGCCGGACGCCGGTGTTCTACCTGTCGCTGCGCAGCCCCCGACAGTGGTTCCGGCTCTGGCGGGAGCTGCGGCGGACCCGTTTCGACCTGCTCTACGTCAACAGCCTGTGGGCGACGATGTCACTGGTTCCTGTGCTGGCCGTCGGCGTTGGCCTGCTGCGCGCCGACCGGGTGCTGGTGGCGCCTCGGGGCGAGTGCTCACCGGGGGCACTGTCGCTGCGTTCGGCGCGCAAGCGGCTGTTCGTCGTCGGCTGGCGACGGGTGCTGCGCCGGCTGGACGCGTCGTTCCACGCCTCCACGCCGCGCGAGGCCGCCGACATCCGCCGGCTGTTTCCGTGGGCGACGGTCCGGGTGAACGCCAACCAGACCCCGCTGCCGCCGGAGCCCACCGCGCCTCCGCCACCCGTGCCGGGGCCGTTGCGGCTGGTCTTCGTCGGGCGGGTCGCCGCGATGAAGAACCTGGCGTTGGCGTTGGAGGCGTTGGCGGTGGTGCGGCGTCCGGTGACCCTCGACGTGTACGGCCCGATCGAGGATCCGGCCTACTGGCGGCGCTGCGAGGCGTTGATCACCGCGCTGCCGCCCGGGGTGCGGGTGGACTACCGGGGGGTCCTGCCGCCGGGTCAGGTGCCGGCGGCGCTGGCCGAGCACGACGCGCTGGTCCTGCCGACACTGGGGGAGAACTTCGGCCACGTGGTGGCCGAGAGCCTGGCGGTCGCCTGCCCGGTGCTCTGTTCGGACCGCACTCCGTGGACCCCGGTGCTGACCGCCGGCGGCGGGGCGGTGGTGTCGGAGTTCACCGCGGCGGCCTGGGCCGCGGAGATCGACCGGTGGGCCGCCCGGCCGCCCGGGAAGCGGTACGAGGCCCGGCTGGCCGCCGCCGACGCCTACCGGCGGTGGCGGGCGACGGTGGCCCGGGAGAACATCCTGGACGTGGTGCGTCTGGAGTCGTGGCCCGGCTGAGCGGATCGCCGGCCGAGGTCCCGCAGCGGGCGTGGACCGGCCTGGACGCAAGGTGGAGGCGCCTCGCCATCCGTACCTTTTGCCGGGTCAGTTGCGAAAGGCGTATCTCGGTCCCCGGCGTCTCGTTGTCCCGGATGCCGCGTTTCGCGGGCGGTGACCGGGGGAGCGACGACACGGGACGGTCTATGAGCGTCAAGACCGCCGGATGGGCGTCGACCGGTTCGAGGACATGCTGACCCGGTGGCGGCAGAGAGGACGGGCATGACGCGGATCATGACGGTGGTCGGAACCCGACCCGAGATCATCCGGCTGTCCCGGGTGATCGCCCGGATCGAGGACACCGTGGACCACGTGTTGGTGCACACCGGCCAGAACTGGGACAGCAACCTTTCCGACGTCTTCTTCAAGGAATTGCGGCTACGGGATCCAGACCGATTCCTGCGGGTGGACACGTCGTCGCTGGGCCGGGTGCTCGGCGGTGTGCTGGTCGGGGTCGAGTCCGCTCTCGTCGACCTGCGGCCCGACGCGCTGCTGGTCCTGGGCGACACGAACAGCTGCATCGCGGCCCTGATGGCCCGGCGGATGCGTATCCCCGTGTACCACATGGAGGCCGGCAACCGCTGCTTCGACCTCAACGTGCCAGAGGAGACCAACCGCCGTCTGGTCGACCATGTCGCCGATTTCAACCTGGTCTACACCGAGCACGCCCGCCGGAACCTGCTCTCCGAAGGGTTGCACCCGCGCCGGATTCTCCTGACCGGCTCGCCGATGCGGGAGGTACTGACCCACTACCGGTCCGACATCGACAGTTCGCCGGTCCTTCGTCAGCTCGACCTCGTCGCCGGTCGGTACTTCGTGGTCAGTGCGCACCGTGAGGAGAACGTCGACGACCCCGACCGTCTCCGTCGACTGCTGGAGTGTCTCGTGGCGGTACGGGACCGGTGGGGATTCCCGGTGCTGGTGTCCACACACCCGCGGACCCGCAAACGACTGGAGGCAACCGTGCCGGACGCGGGTGCGCTCGACGGCATCGCCTTTCACGAGCCCTTCGGGTTCTTCGACTACGTCCACCTTCAGATGCGGGCGTACTGCACCCTTTCCGACAGCGGCACGATCAGCGAGGAAGCGGCCATCCTGGGATTCGCGGCAGTGACGTTGCGCGAGTCCATCGAGCGTCCCGAGGCGCTCGATGCCGGGGGAATCATGATGACCGGCCTGGAGCCGGCGGGTGTGGTGGAGGCGATTGAGGTGACCGTGGCGCAGGTACGCGCCGATGGCGTCCCCTGCCCGGTCGACTATCAGGTGCCGGACACCTCGCGACGCGTCGTCGACTTCATCCTCTCCACGGTGCGCCGCCATCACGACTGGGCGGGCATCCGGCGCTGACAGCCGTGTCTGGGCCCGTCCGCTGAGGCGGCCTGACGCGGGAGTGCTTCGAGATTGGTGGCGGACGGCCGTGCCCAGTTACACCGTTTTTGCCGCCTTCGTACCGATAAGTAATAGATTGTCTCTAAAGCTACTATCTGCCCTGCTGTCAGGAGTGACTGTGACGCTTAACTTCGCCGGCCGGCGGGTCTTGATCACCGGTGGGACCGGATCCTTCGGCCAGACGATGGTGCGCCGTCTCCTCGACCGAGACGTCGGCGAGGTCCGCGTGTTGAGCCGGGACGAGGCCAAACAGGACGCCATGCGTCGGGTGCTGGGTGACGACCGGGTGCGGTACCACGTCGGGGACGTCCGCGACCTCGACAGTCTGCTGCACGCCAGCCGGGACGTCGACTACGTCTTCCATGCCGCGGCGCTCAAGCAGGTGCCGTCCTGCGAGTTCTTCCCGCTGGAGGCCGTCCGTACCAACATCCTGGGCAGCGCCCACGTCGTCGAGGCGGCGGCGCGCAACGAGGTCCGGTCGCTGGTCCTGCTCAGCACCGACAAGGCCGTCTACCCGGTGAACGCGATGGGCATGAGCAAGGCGCTGATGGAGAAGGTGGCGCAGGCGCACGCCCGTAACCACCCGGGCAGCCCGACAACCGTCTCCTGTGTCCGGTACGGCAACGTCATGTACTCCCGGGGTTCGGTGATACCGCTGTTCATCGAGCAGATCAAGGCCGGTCGGGCACCGACCGTGACCGACCCGGCGATGACCCGGTTCCTGATGTCCCTGGACGACTCCGTGGATTTGGTCGAGCACGCGTTCCAGCACGCCTGCGCCGGCGACGTCTTCATCCGCAAGGCGCCGGCCTGCACCATCGCCGATCTGGCCGAGGCACTCTGCCAGCTCTTCGACGTGCCGGCCAAGCTCGACGTGATCGGGGTGCGGCACGGCGAGAAACAGGACGAGACGCTGGCCAGCCGCGAGGAACTGGTCCGCGCAGAGGACTTCGGCGACTTCTTCCGGGTCCCGCTGGACGCCCGTGACCTCAACTACGCCCTCTACGTGACCGAGGGCGAGTTGACCGAGAGCCCGCAGGAGGACTTCACCTCCGCCAACGCGGTCCGCCTGGACGTACCGCAGATCATGGACCTGCTCGTCACGCTCCCCGAGGTGCGGGCGGAGCTGACCCTGCGGGATCCGGTGCTGTCGTGACGCGGCTCGCCCTCACCGGGGCCAACGGTTTCCTCGGGTGGCACGTCCGGGTGCTGGCCCGTGCCATCGGGTGGCCCGAGCCCGTCGTGGTCAGCCGGTCCGACCTCGTCGACCCGGCCGTCGTGGCGGCCAGGATCGACGGCGTTGATCGCGTGGTACACCTCGCGGGGGTCAACCGGGGCGAACCCGCGGAGGTCGCCGGCGGCAACGTCCAACTCGCCGCCGCGCTGGCCCGAGGGCTGCGCCGCTGCGCGACGCCACCGCAGACGGTTGTCTTCGCCAACTCGGTGCAGGCCGGCAACGGGACCCCGTACGGCGACTCGAAGGCGACGGCTGCGGCGACGCTGGCGGCTGCCCGTCCCGACCTCGTTGACGAGCGCCTGCCCAACCTGTACGGCGAGCACGGCCGCCCGTTCTACAACGGCGTGACGGCGACCTTCTGCCGGCTGCTCGCCGACGGACGTGAGCCGGAACTGCACGAGGATCGCGAGCTGACCCTGGTACACGCGACGGACGCCGCCGCCCGGCTGATCGGTGCCCCGGTCGGTGGCACCTGGGACGCCGCGATGCCTGGTCTGCGGATCAGCGTCCGTGAACTCGCCCGTCGCCTGGCCGGCTACGCCGCGACCTACCGGCGGGGGGAGATCCCGGCCCTGACCGACCGGCACGCGGTGCGGCTGTTCAACACCTACCGGTCGTTCACCTTTCCGGACCAGCATCCCATCCTGCTGCCGCAGCACGCCGACGTGCGCGGTGAGTTGGTGGAGACAACCAAGTCACACGGCGGTGCCGGGCAGGTATTCTGCTCGACCACCCGTCCGGGGGTGTCTCGGGGTGAGCACTTCCACCTCGCCAAGATAGAGCGCTTCGTGGTGCTGCGGGGACGGGCGGAGATCAGTCTGCGCCGGGTGGGCCGCGACGAGGTGATCCGGTTCCGCGTCGGCGGAGACGAGTCCGTGGCCGTCGACATGCCGACCATGTGGGTACACAAGATCCTCAACGTGGGCTCGGACGATCTGTTGACCCTCTTCTGGGCCAACGAGATCTTCGATCCGGATCGGCCGGACACGGTGGCGGAACGGGTGGAGAGCGCGGTGCCCGCAGCGGCCGGGGCGGCGGCATGAAGGTCGGCCTGGTCTCCCAGTGGTACGCGCCAGAACCGGTGTTCATCGCCGGTAACCTCGCCGACGAGTTGGCGGCGCGGGGGCACGAGGTGAAAGTGCTCACCGCGTTCCCCAACTATCCGAACGGGCGCACCTATCCGGGATTCCGTCAGCGGTGGCGACACGTCGAGCGGAGCACCGGGCCGACCGTCCGGCGGGTACCGATCTATCCCAGCCACGACGCCTCGGCGGCCCGGCGGGCCGCGAACCTGATGTCGTTCGCCGCCACCAGCCTGGCGGCGGCACCCCGCTTCCTGGCCGGGATCGACGTGGTCTACGTCTTCAGCCCACCCCCCACCGCGTACGCCGCCCCGGCCCTGCTGCGGCTGCTGCGCGGGGTGCCCGCCCTGCTACACGTGCAGGACATGTGGCCGGAGTCGGTGACGGGCTCGGCGATGGCTCCGGGCGGCGTGGCCGGACGCATTCTCGGTCACGGGATCAGCGGGGTGATGCGGCGGATCTACCACAGTGCCGCCCAGATCGCGGTCATCTCGCCGTCGATGGCCGACCTGGTGATCGACCGGGGCGCGGACCCGAGCAAGGTGCGCGTGGTGTGGAACTGGACCGACGAGACGCTGTTCCGTCCGGCGCCCGCCACCGCCGGGGACCTGGCGGCGATCGGCCACCGGGGCAGGCCGGTCGTCATGTTCGCGGGCAACCTCGGCCCGCTGCAACGGGTCTCGACGGCGGTACGGGCAGCGGCGGTGGTCGGCCCCGTACTGGACCTGGTCTTCGTCGGCTCGGGCAACGAGGAGGCGGAAGCCCGACAACTCGCCGCCGAGCTGGGCGTCGACAATGTCCGGTTCCTTGGCCGCCGCACACCGCAGGAGATGGCCGGCCTGTACGCCGCCGCCGACTTTCAGCTCGTGACCCTGCGGGACATGCCGGGCCTGCGTGGCACGGTCCCCTCGAAGTTGCAGGCCGCGCTTGCCAGCGGTGCTCCGGTGATCGTCTCCGCGAACGGTGACTGCGCCGACCTGGTCGCGGCCAGCGGTGCGGGACTCGCCAGCCCGGCGGAGGACGTGACGGCGCTGGCCGCCCAGTTCCGCCGCGCCGCCGCGCTGTCCGAGGCGGCGCGGTCGGCGATGTCCCAGCGGGCGCTCGCGGTGTACCGGGAGCGCATGTCGCTGCGGGTCGGTGCCGACCACATCGAGGACATGTTGCTGAAAATGGGCCGGCGAGGCGGAAAGCGCTGAGCCGGCGGCGTTGTTCGTCGACCGCTGCTGGAGGGGATTCGTGACAAGCCAGATCTCACACCGGGAGACGGGTGGTCCAGCCGACCTGCTGACCGTGCCCGGCCGACGTCACCAGGGTCGGGCACCGGCCCGGCCGTACGATCCCTACAAGCGGATGCTGGACGTGGTGGGGGCGCTGTTCCTGATGATCGTCACCGCGCCGGTGCTGCTGATCGTCGCGGCCGTCGTGCTGATGACGCTGGGCCGGCCGGTCATGTTTCGGCATCCCCGGCCGGGTCGCGACGGCGAGCTGTTCCAGATGGTGAAGTTCCGTACCATGCGGTCCGTCGATCCCTCGCGTGGCCTCGTGGCCGATGCCGACCGGCTCACCCGGGTCGGCAGGTGGCTGCGCGCGTGCAGCCTCGACGAGCTGCCCGAGTTGTGGAACGTGCTGCGTGGTGACATGAGCCTGATCGGGCCACGCCCGCTGCTGGTGCGCTACCTCGACCGGTACACGCCGGAGCAGGCACGCCGGCACGAGGTCCGCCCGGGCATCACCGGGCTGGCCCAGGTACGCGGCCGCAACAGCCTGAGCTGGGAGGAGAAGTTCGCCTACGACGTCGAGTACGTCGACAACCGTTCCTTCGCGCTGGACCTGCGGATCCTCGCGGCAACCGTACGCGTGGTGCTCTCCCGCGAGGGCGTCTCCGCGCCCGGGGCCGCCACCGGCTGCGAGTTCCTCGGCACCGCCGCCCACCGCGACGGGCAACGCCTGGCCACCGAACCGGGGCCGGACGGGATACCGATGCTGCCGGTCTGAGGCCCGGCACCTGTGTCTCCGCCGCCTCCGCCCCGTCGCGGGGTGGAGGGCTGCCGGCCGTGTCAGCTCGCGGACGGCGGGCCAAGAGCCGCCCCGGTCACCGCCGGTCGTCGCCAGCCTCAAGACGCAGGCTGAGCAGCGCCTCGTCCCCCGCCACACTCCAGGCCGCCCGCCGCCACGCCGGGTCATCGCCGGCCGCCCTGGCCTGCTGGTCCGGCAGCGTGCCAGCGGCGATGCGTCCGCCGCCGACGCGGCGTGGCGATGCCGAGGAGTTCCGGCGCGGTGGCGACGTCGCCAGCGGAGATCCTCTCGCGCCCCAGCACCACGGTCCGCACCGTCAGGCCGAGAACCGCCAGATCCAGCCGGAGGTCCCACCTCGACGTACTCGACGTCGAGGTGGGACGTCTTGCTCCAACTGACTCCGTCACGCCCGCGCACCTTCCCCTGATCCGACCGAGCTGACCATGGCGGCTGCCGCCGGCACCGAGCTGCCGAAGTAGAGTCCGGACACGCTCGGACGAGGGGAGAGACGTGCTGCACCTGAGGGTGATCGCACCGCCGGACCGGTCCGGCGCGGTGGCCGACCTGCTGGCCGCCGAACCGGGCGTGGCCCACCTGGCGGTGATCGAGGGCGCCGCCCGCCGGCCGCGCGGCGACCTGATCCTGTGCGACGTGGTGCGGGAGAGCGCCGACGGGGTACTGCACCGGCTACAGCAGCTCGGCGTGGAGGCGCACGGGGGGATCGCCGCCGATGACGTCGAGTTGACCATCTCCGCCGCCGCGGAGCGGGCGGCCCGCCGGGCGCCGGGCAGTGGGGCGGACGCGGTCGTCTGGGACGAGATCGCCGCCAAGACCGGCGAACAGACCAAGCTCTCCGCCACCTACCTCGTACTGATCACGGTGGCCACCATGCTCGCCGGTATCGGCGTCCTGCTCGACCAGCCGATCCTGATCGTCGGCGCGATGGTCGTCGGTCCCGAGTTCGGTCCGCTCGCGGCGCTCTGCGTCGCACTGCTGCGCCGCCGGGGGCGGGTGATCCTCCGGTCCGTGCAGGCCCTGGTCGTGGGGTTTGTGGTCGCCATGCTGGTCACCGTGCTCAGTACCTGGGCGTTGACCGCTGCGGGCCTGGTCAGCAAGGAGATGCTGGAGGGCGAGCGGCCGCTGACCGACTTCATCTGGCGGCCCGACGCGCTGTCCTGGGTGGTCGGCCTGCTCGCCGGGGTGGCCGGCATACTCTCGCTGACCTCGAAGAAGTCCGGCAGTCTGGTCGGCGTACTGATCTCGGTGACCACGGTTCCGGCCGCCGCGAACGTCGCGGTCGCCGCGGCGTACGGAGTGTGGTACGAGGCGAGCGGTTCGGCGCTCCAGCTGGTGATCAACCTGGCCGCGATCGTGCTCGCCGGGCTGCTCACCCTGGCGGTGCAGCAGACCTGGTGGTGGTACCTGGCGCGGCGTCGCCCAGCCGCCGGTTGAGCAGGGCCCGCAACGGGATGGACTCGCCGTCGCGCCCGCCGGCCCCGACGATCAGGGGCGGCGGGCTGGGCTGGGGGTCCGTCCCGAACAGCAGGGCACGCAGGCCGCCGGGCACGGTCAGCAGGTGGAACCGGCCGTCGACGTCGACCGCCCGGGTGCGGGCCCGGTCCACGTACCAGCCGCGCAGCCGGGTCCGGTAGCGACCCCGACCGTCGTACGACCGTGCGGTCAGGCGCTCGGTCGGCAACCCGCGCCGGCGGGCCTCGTCGGCGAACCAGGCGACCAGCTCGGCCGCCTGCACCGCCTCGGTCGCCCGCCGGCGCTCGTCGGCCGCCGCGTGCGCCGCCACCGCCCGCCGCCGCTGCTCCCGCCAGTCCAGACCGTCGCGCGCATCCACGACCGCGAGGGTACGCCACGACAAAGGCTGATCAGGATGAGAAGCCGCCTCGGGCAGATGTGGCGGTGGAGGATCCCGTACGCGTGCGACGGCTGAGTGACCAGGAAGGTCAGCGGCTGTTACGCATCACTCGTAGAGGTACCGGTTCACCTATCCGACTACGGCGGGCTATGGTCGTGCTCGCCTCGGCCGGCGGGAACACCGTGCCGGCGATCGCCCGTCTGGTCCAGGCCGACGAGGACACGATCCGGCAGGTCATCCACCGGTTAACGAGATGCGCATGGCCAGCCTGGACCCTCGGTGGGCGGGTGGCCGTCCCCGCCAGATCAGCCCTGACGAAGAAGCGAGCTCGCCGACTACCTGAGCACGCAGACCACCTGCCGATCGAGATCGGGCGGGAACGGCTGCGGCAGATCCTGCACCGCAACGGGATCACCTTCCAGCGAACCAAGACCTGGAAGGAATCCAACGATCCTCAGCAGGACACCAAACTGGCCCGTATCGAGCACGTGACCAGCCACTTCCCGTAGCGGGTGTTCGCGTTCGACGAGTTCGGACCGCTGGTGATGAAGGCCCAGTTCGGGCCGCTACGCACTTTCGTGATCGCCGGCTCCAACCATCCCAACCACCCGGCCCTGACCCGTCACCTGCACCGATACCTGCACTGGAGAAACGCCAACGCCCGCCACCCCGACGTCCTGGCCGCCCAACGCCGCGAACGCGCCCGCGTCCGCAGCGAACGACAACGACGCTGGGGCCAGACACCGCGCCGGGCAGCAGCCTGACCCGTGGCTGACGGCGGTCATTGACGAGGGGGTGGTCCGGCGGTGCGTGGGTGGTGCCGAGGTGATGCGTGAGCAGCTCGTGTCGCTAGCCGAAACGGCGCGGTTGCCGCACGTCCGCGTGCATGTGGTTCCCCTGTCGGCGGGGGCGTACGGCGGACTGTCCGGGCCGTTCGTCATCGCCAGCAGCGCCGACAACCGGACCGCCGGTTACCTGGACACCCTGCTCCACGGCCAGGTGGTGTCCGATCCCGGGGACCTGGTTGCCCTCACGGCAGCGTGGGAGAATGTCCGCGGTGAGGCGCTGTCCCACCGGCAGTCGATGGAACTGATTAGGGAAGTGGCGGAGACATGGATCTGACCCGCGCTACCTGGCGCAAGAGCACCCGCAGCAGCGCCAACGGCGGTGATAGCGTCGAGGTCGCCGACAACCTGCCCGGCGTCGTCCTGGTCCGCGACACAAAGGACCGCGACGGCGGGACGCTGACCTTCACGCCCAGCGTGTGGCGCAGCTTCGTCGGTTTTGCGAAGACCCAGCACTAACCCGTGATCCCCCGAAGCCCCCGGCCAGCCGGCCGGGGGCTTCTTCGCTGCCCGGGCGAACAACGCCGCCGAGCGAGGCGCAACGGTGGTGGCGCAGCGCCTGGCCCGGGTGGCCGGTCAGGCCAGGCCGGCGCGGCGCAGCGCCTCCGCCATCTCGCTGTTGGCCGGGGGCGGCGTCGCCCCGCCGCGACCCTGGCGTGGCTGCCCGGCACGCCCACCCTGGCCGCGCCCGGCGGATCCGCTCTGGCCGCCGCGCCCGATCTGCTCCCCGCGCGGGCCGCCGCGCCCGGCAGATCCGCCCTGGCTGCCGCGTCCGCCCTGCTCCCCGCGCGGGCCGCCGCGCTCCCGGCGACCGCTGTCCTGACCGTCCCGGCCGGTGGCAGGGTCGTCGTCCAGTCGCAGGGTCAGCGAGATCCGCTTGCGGGGCACGTCCACGTCGAGCACCCGGACTTTCACCACGTCGCCGGACTTGACCACGTCCCGCGGATCCTTGACGAAGGTGTGCGACATCGCCGACACGTGCACCAGGCCGTCCTGGTGCACGCCCACGTCGACGAACGCGCCGAACGCGGCCACGTTGGTGACCACCCCTTCCAGCACCATGCCGGGGGTGAGGTCGCTGATCTTCTCCACGCCCTCGACGAAGGTGGCGGTGCGGAACTCCGGGCGCGGGTCGCGGCCCGGCTTCTCCAACTCGGCGAGGATGTCGGTGACGGTGGGCAGGCCGAACGTGTCGTCGACGAAGTCGGTGGCCCGCAGCCCGCGCAGGATCGCCGACCTGCCGATCAGGGAGCGCAGGTCCTGCCCGGTGTGGGCGAGGATCCGCCGGACCACCGGGTACGCCTCCGGGTGCACGCTGGAGGAGTCCAGCGGGTCGTCGCCGCCGGGGATGCGCAGGAAGCCGGCGCACTGCTCGAACGCCTTCGGCCCCAGTCGGGGCACCTTGCGCAGGTCGGCCCGGGTGCGGAACGGCCCGTTCGCGTCGCGGTGCAGGACGATGTTCTCCGCCAGCCCGGCGCCGATGCCGGAGACCCGGGTGAGCAGGGGAGCCGAGGCGGTGTTGACGTCGACCCCGACGGCGTTGACGCAGTCCTCCACGACGGCATCGAGGGACCGGGAGAGCTTCACCTCGGAGAGGTCGTGCTGGTACTGCCCGACGCCGATCGAGCGTGGATCGATCTTGACCAGCTCGGCGAGCGGATCCTGGAGGCGGCGGGCGATGGAGACCGCGCCGCGCAGCGACACGTCCAGCTCGGGCAGTTCCTGGGAGGCGTACGCGGAGGCGGAGTAGACAGACGCGCCGGCCTCGGAGACCACCACCTTGGTCAGCTTCAGCTCCGGGTGCCGCTTGATCAGGTCGCCGGCCAGCTTGTCGGTCTCCCGGCTGGCGGTGCCGTTGCCGATCGCCACCAGCTCGACGCTGTGCGCGGCGGCCAGCCTGGCCAGGGTGGCCACGGAGGCGTCCCACTGCCGGCGCGGCTCGTGCGGGTAGATCGTGTCGGTGGCGACGACCTTGCCGGTGGCGTCGGCCACGGCCACCTTGACCCCGGTGCGCAGGCCCGGGTCCAGGCCCATGGTGGGTCGGGCCCCGGCCGGCGCGGCGAGCAGCAGATCCCGCAGGTTGGTGGCGAAGACCCGCACGGCCTCCTCCTCGGCAGCCTGCCACAACCGCATCCGCAGGTCCGCGCCGAGGTGGATGAGGATCCGGGTACGCCAGGCCCAGCGCACCGTGTCGGTCAGCCACCGGTCGGCCGGCCGACCGGCGTCGCTGACCCCGAACCGGCCGGCGATCGCCGCCTCGTACCGGGTCGGGCCGGTGACCGGGGCGTCGGCGTCGCCGTCGGCCTCAGGGTCCATGGTCAGGTCGAGCACGCCCTCCTTCTCGCCCCGGAACATCGCCAGGATCCGGTGCGAGGGCAGCTTCGGGTACGGCTCGGCGAAGTCGAAGTAGTCGGCGAACTTGGCGCCCGCCGTCTCCTGGCCCTCGCGTACCCGCGAGACCAGGCGGCCCCGCGACCACATCTGCTCGCGCAGCGTGCCGATCAGGTCGGCGTCCTCGGCGAAGCGTTCGACCAGGATGGCCCGCGCCCCCTCCAGCGCGGCGGCGGCGTCGGCGACGCCCTTGTCCGCGTCGACGTAGTCGTCGGCCGTGGCGCGTGGATCCCGGGTCGGGTCGGCGAGCAGCGTGTCGGCCAGCGGCTCCAGCCCGGCCTCGCGGGCGATCTGCGCCCGGGTCCGCCGCTTCGGCTTGAACGGCAGGTAGATGTCCTCCAGCCGGGACTTCGAGTCGGCTGCCATGATCTGCGCTTCGAGGGCCTCGTCGAGCTTGCCCTGGCCGCGGATGGACTCCAGCACGGCGGCCCGCCGCTCGTCCAGCTCGCGCAGGTAGCGCAGCCGCTCCTCGAGGGTGCGCAGCTGCGCGTCGTCGAGCAGGCCGGTGGCCTCCTTGCGGTAGCGGGCGATGAACGGCACGGTGGCGCCGCCGTCGAGCAGCTCCACGGCCGCCCGCACCTGACGTTCGGCGACGCCGAGCTCCTCGGCGATCCGCTGATGCACAGACTGGGTCACGATCTTGATCCGCCTTCTCCGGTGGGTTCCGTCGTGCATTCTGCCGCTCTCCCCGGACGCTCTGCACCCCGGCGCACCCACCGGTGCCAGCAACTCACCGATATCACGAAAACGGACTTACATCATCAGAAATCCCTCTAGCCTCCAACCAGGTGATTCCTACGTCTATCTGGAGCCCGGGTGAGTGCTGAGAAGCTGGTCGTGATCGGCCAGGGATACGTCGGTCTTCCACTGGCCATGCGGGCGGTCGAAGCGGGCATGGACGTCGTCGGGCTCGACGTGGACTCCGACCGGGTCAAGCGGCTCGCCTCGGGCGAGTCCTTCGTGGAGGACATTCCGGCCGACCGGCTCGGCCGGGCGCTCGGCAGCGGCCGGTACCGGCCGAGCCTGGACTACGCCGACGCCGAGGATTTCGACGTCTGCGTGATCACCGTGCCCACCCCGCTCCGGGACGGCACCCCCGACCTGAGCTACGTGGAGCAGGCAGGCACCGGGATCGGTCCGTACCTTCGACCGGGCTGCGTGGTGGTGCTGGAGTCGACCACGTACCCGGGCACGACCGAGGAACTGCTGCGCCCACTCCTGGAGTCGGCCAGCGGGCTGCGCAGTCCCGGCGACTTCCACCTCGGCTACAGCCCGGAGCGCATCGATCCGGGTAACCGGACGTGGCGGCTGGAGAACACGCCGAAGGTGGTCTCGGGGGTGGACGCCGCGTCGCTGGGTCGGGTCGACGATTTCTATCGCCGGATCGTGACGCGCACCGTGCCGGTGACCTCCACTCGGGTGGCCGAGCTGACCAAGCTGATCGAGAACACCTTCCGGCAGGTCAACATCGCACTGATCAACGAACTCGCGATGGTCTCCCACCACCTGGACATCGACATCTGGCAGGCGATCGAGGCTGCCGAGACGAAGCCCTTCGGGTTCATGCCGTTCCGGCCCGGACCCGGTGTCGGGGGGCACTGCCTGCCGATCGATCCCTGCTACCTCTCCTGGCAGGTCAAGCGGCGGCTGGGCCGGCAGTTCCGCTTCATCGAGCTGGCCAACGACGTCAACCACGAGATGCCGGAGCACGTGACGAAGCGGATCATGGACGGGCTGAACCGGACCGGTCGTGCGGTGAGCCGCGCCCGGATCCTACTGCTCGGCCTCGCCTACAAGAGGAACACCGGTGATATGCGCGACTCGCCCGCTGCGGACGTGGCCCGGCGGCTGCGGGACCTCGGCGCGGACGTGCGCGCCGTCGAGCCGTACGCCGAGCCGCACCACGTCCCGGGCGGGGTGCTGGTCGTGCCGTTGACCGAGCAGGAGGTCGACGCGGCCGACGCGGTGATCGTGGCAACCGACCACGACGTCTTCGACTACGACATGGTGGCCCGGCGTGCCCGGTATGTCTTCGACGCGCGGAACCGGTGCTCGGGACCCGCGGTGGAACGGTTGTGACCACGTGACCTGCCCCGGGGGCGGCCGCTGACGCTAGCCAGCGTCTTCCGCGCTAGCGTGGCGATCATGGAACAACCTGCGGATCCGCGGGCGGGGCGGCTCTTCGGCGGCAGCGCCCGTGCCCTCGGCGACCTGGCCGCCAGCCCGTTCCGGGCCGACCGGGACCGGATCGTGGCCTCCCCGTTCTTCGCCCGCCTGAACGGCGTCACCCAGGTGGTCAGCCCGGGCGGCTCGGGGCTGCTGGTGCACAACCGGCTCACCCACAGCCTCAAGGTCGCCCAGGTGGCCCGGGCGATCGCCGAGCGGCTCACCGCCGACGACCGGCACCGTGAGCTGCTGGAGAAACTCGGCGGCTGCGACCCGGACGTGGTGGAGGCCGCCGCGCTCGCCCACGACCTGGGCCACCCGCCCTTCGGGCACCTGGGGGAGCGGGTGTTGGACCGGCTGGCCCGGCACCGGCTCGGGCTGCCCGACGGGTTCGAGGGCAACGCCCAGTCGTACCGGATCGTCACCAGCACGGAGATCAGGGGCGCGGCGACCACCGGTCTCGATCTGACCGCCGCGGTCCGCGCGGCGATGCTCAAGTACCCGTGGACCCGGCTGGACCTGTCTCTTATACA
>NZ_SMJY01000015.1:0-54767 GCF_004348355.1 Micromonospora sp. KC721
GGCAGGAAGCGGGCCGGCGGCGGGGGCTGGCTCATCGCGCGCACCCAGACCAGCAGCCCGATGAAGGCCGCGCAGAGCACCGCCATCACCAGTTGCCCGACCACCGTGCCGTACGGGCGGATGTAGTCGGTGTTCAGCAGCCCGTACCCGAGCACCACCAGGGTCATCCCGGTGAGGAAGCGGACGGCGAACCTCGGCTGGGTGCGCTTCGCCTCCACCTCGCGGCGGGTGGCCACCTCGGCGGCGGCGGCCGAGGCGATCGCCCCGAGCACGTCACCGAGGCGTTCACCCCGGTCGGACAGGTGCAGGATGAGCGCGGCCACCACCTGGTCGCAGACCGGGTCGCCGATCTCGTCGGCGAAGGCGAGCAGCGCCGCGCGGGCCGTCCAGCCGGCCTGCAGCCGGGCGGCGAGCAGCCGTACCTCCTCCTGGATCTCCTCCGGGACGGTGGCGATGGTGTTCACGATGGCCGCCTGGAGGCCCTGCCCGGTGGCGGTGACGTCCTTGAGTCGGCGGGTCCACTCGCCGACCGCCTCGACCCGGGCGATGGCCCGCTCCTCGGCCTTGCCGACCGCGAAGAGCCAGGGCACGCCCGGCACCGCCGCGGCCACGATCAGGCCCACCACCGGCAGCCCGGTGAGCAGGAAGGCCAACGCCCCCGTTCCCGCCGCCACCGCCAGCCGGGCCTGGTGCAGCCGTCGCTCGCGTCGGCCCGATCTGGGCCAGAACCGACGCAGCCCACGGCCGGCGCCCGGCCGGGACCGGGCCGGCGGGCGGGTGCCGGTGAGCGCGACCACGGCCAGCACCAACCCGGCCACGCAGGCCGCGCCGGAGACGACGGCGATCAGCTCGATCGGGTTCATCGCCGGACCACCGGACCGAGGCGGCTGTGCCGGGGGCGACGCCACGCGCCGGCGCCCGCCTCGATGAACCGGCTGAGCAGTCGGGCGTCGTACCCGACCCGCAGGAGCTGGTCACGGATGCGTTCGGGCAGGTGGCGGGGGATCGCCCGGCCGTCCGGGCCGGGACCGAAGATGGAAGTGGTGATGATCCGGCTGCCCTCGCCGACCCCGATCACCTCCTCCACGTGGGAGACGAAGCGGTGCTTGCGCCCGCCGATCGCGGTCTCGTCCTCGACGGTCACGTAGACGATCAGGTCGAGAGCGTTGCCGGCCATCCGGCGGGCCTGGTCGACCGTCATCTCCCGGCCGTGGGCCAGCGCCAGCTCGATGATCCGCTCGCTCACCCCGGCCGGGGTACGGGCGTGGATGGTGCACATCGACCCACGGCTGGTCGTCATCGCCTGGAGCATCGGCACGATCTCCCGGGACCGCACCTCACCCACGATGATCCGTAGCACGCCCATCCGCAGCGACAGCGGGATCAGGTCGGCGATGCTCACCTCACCGGCCGGTCGGCCGTCCAGACCGCGCTCGCCGTGCCCCTCCCGGGCCTCGAAGCTCATCACCGCCCGGTGCTTGTGCCCGCGCCGGGCGGGCAGCAGCTCCCGGCTCTCCTCCAGCAGCACGTACGGCTCGTCCGGCGGGATCTCGTCCATCAACGCGCGGATGACGGTGGTCTTTCCCGCCCCGGCCAGCCCGGCGACCATGATGTTCAGCCCGGCCCGCATCGAGGCGCGCAGGAAGTCCCGCAGCAGCGGGTCGATCATCTCGTCCAGGTCGGCCCGGGTGCCGCAGATGTCCTCCAGGCTGACGTCCAGCGTGTTGTGCTTGCGGATCACCGCGTACGGGCGGTGGCTGACCAGGAACACGGCCGCGAGCCGGCTGCCGTCGGGCAGTTGCAGGTCCAGCGTCGGTTTCGACGTCGACAGGGACCGCTCGGTGGCTCCCGCCCGGCGGGCCGCCGCCTGGAGGATCTCCACCAGTTCCTCGTCGCTGTCGGCGATCGGTTCGGCCCAGTCCACGCCGCCGCCGTGCCGGGTGATGCGTACCTGGTCGCAGCCGAGGATGTGCACCTCCTCGATGGAGTCGTCCACCAGCAGCGTCTGGAGCCGACCCAGGCCGACCAGTTCGGCCGTGACCTGGTCGAGCAGGAGCCGTTCCTCATCGGCGGTGAGCGGGGTGCCGGCGCGGCGTACCGAGTCGGCGTATCCGGAGACGACGGCGACGGCGAGCCGCGCCCGCTCGACCTCCTCGGCATCTCCGTCGAACTCCCGGCCCCGCTGCCAGTGGGTGAGCCGTTCGCTCAGTTCCCGGCGCAGCTCGCGGACCACCGCGAAGTCCACCTTGGGTCTAGGCGGCGGAGCCGGCGTGGGCGGCGGTGGGACCGGCGGCGCGGGGTGGTGGCCGTTGGCCGCGGGCAGCGGCGGCATGGTGGACGTCGCCCCGGGCTGCTGGCCACGGGGGTCGTGGTGGACCGGCTCAAACCGCATGGCGTGCCTCCCGTCCCCGCCGCGCCGGCACCGGGCGGTGTGCCGGTCGGGCCTGCCGTTCCCGGCGCGCCGGGGACGGACGGTGCCCGGGCTGGACCGGCTCACACCGCATCGGGCACCTCCTGGTTCGCGGGCCAGGCCAGCCGGGCCCGCCGGCGGTCCAGCAGGGCCCGGATCGGTGCCTCCAGCCCGGCGGCGGCGCGCATCAGCGGCCGGTTGCCCCGCACGGTGCCGCCGAGGCTGAGCACGTCGGCGGTACGCCGGTCCTCCGGCAGTCGGGCGATCACCGGCACCCGCAGCGCCTTGGCGATCTCGCCGGTGCCGTGGCCGTCGCCGACCGGCAGCAGCCGCAGCGTGTCCGGCGCCACCCGGTGTGCGGCGAAGTCCCGTTCGATGGCCCGGATCGTCGGCCGGGCCGCGGACAGCTCCGGCAGCCGCGCCCGGGTGACCAGCAGCACCACCGCGGCGGCGCGCAGCAGCGGCCAGGGCGGGTTGCCGACCTGGAGTCGGCCGCAGTCGACGAGCACGTCGTACGGGGGGCGACCCTTCTCCAACTGGTCGAAGAAGTCGGCGAAGCGTTGCCAGAGCGGGGTGACGCTGCCGGCCTGGGCCGGGTCGACCACGCCGGGCAGCAGCAGGCGTTCCCGCTTCGGGGCGTCCAGATCGACCAGTTGGGACCAGAACGCTGTCTCCAGGCTGCCGTCGCGCAGCTCGCCGACGGCGAGTTCGCCGATGCCCCGCGGCCCGTCGAGCGCGCCGCCGAGGTAGCCGGCGAGGATCGTCCCGCCGGACGGATCGCACTCGGCGAGCACCAGCCGTCGCTGCCAGCTCAGCGTGCAGGCCAGCGCCGTGGTGGTGGCACCGGGCGAGCCCTTCGCCGAGACCAACGCGATGATGGCCATGGTCAGGCCGCCTCGACCAGCACCAGGGCGATCCGCTCCTGGGCGGCGAGCACCACCACCGCCGGTACGTCCCGGGCGGGCAACGCCAGGTAGACCACCACGTCGTCGTTCTCGGGGGTGCTGGTGTCGATGACCGTGCCGGTGAACCGGGTGCCGGGTGCCTGGCTGTCGTCGTTGTCGGCCGGGGTGCTGACCAGCAGCACCTTGTCGCCCGGGTGCAGCTTGCGGGCCGGTACCCGGCTCGGGTCGAGCCCCAACGCGATCTGTTGCTGCCCGGGGCCGAGCAGTGGGGCGTCGGTGAGCTGGTCCATGGTCAGCAGGGTGCCGGGGACCAGCCCGACCGCGGCCCGCTTGCCGACCACCTCGTCGAGTCGTTTCGCGGGCACCGGCGACAGCCCGGCACCGCCGGAGACCTGCACGCTGACCAGGTCGTCGGCGCTGAGCGTACGGCCGACCTCGACCGGCCGGGCGACCGCCAGGTAGCTGCCGGTGGCGCGGACGGAGGTGACCGCGAAGGCCGCGCCGAGGCCGCCGAGCGCGATCAGCAGCACCGCCAGCCCGAGCAGGCCGGGGCGGGTACGTCGCTGCCGGACGACCTTGGGTGGGGCGATCGGGGCGTCGACCGGAACGCCGTCGCGGGTGACCAAACTCATCGGGTTACCACCTGAAGCTCGTCGATCTCGATGGGAATGGTCCCGCTGGTCCGGGTCTGCGGGATCACGCCGCTCTCGCCACCGCCCTGCCAGCTCACCGACCAGTACGTGGTGGCGCTGACCTGGTAGGTGTCGGCCTTCGGGTAGCCGGAGTCGTAGCCGCAGTCCGGCGAGGGCTTCCCGGCGCGCGGGCCCTTCGGGTCGTACGGGGTGCCCGGGCCGGTGCAGGTGACCTTGACGTCGTTGCCCATGTTCCAGACGATCCGCTCGAACTTGGCGGTGAGCGTCACCATGAGGCCCCGGTCGGAGTCCCTGGCCTCGATCGGCCCGAGGTACTTCGCGCGTTCGCCGGGCTCGTCGGTGGGGAGCACGAGCCACATCCAGACCGGCAGGCCGACCAGGCCGGGGCCGGTGTCGCGGCGGGGCGCCACCGCGATCGGGGGCGGCAGCAGGGAGAGTCGGGCCAGCACCCGGCGGGCCAACTCCTCCGGGTCGGGCGGCGCGCCGAAGCCGGGCGGCGGGGCCTCCAGCAGCACCGGGTTCTGCTGGCCCTGGTCGCCGCCGTTGCAGGTCTGGAGGTACCACACGCTGCCTTCGGGCGCCTCCCTCTGCGGCTCAAGGAGCTTGTAGTAGCAGCCGTCGGCGTTGTTGAACCAGCCGAGGAACTCGTCGTAGCAGGCCACCGGCCTGCCGTTCCACTGGCACCTGGCGGCCGGCGGCTTCTCACCGCCACCGTTTCCGCCGCCGGGGTCACCGGGATCGCCCGGGTCGCCCGGGTCGTCGCCCCAGATGGAGCAGTCGTTCTGCCCGGGTGGACAGTCGGGCGCTCGCGCGGCGGCGGACGGCGGCGGCACGAGCGCGGTGACCAGCAGCGCGAGCAGCGTGCCGGCGAGCAGCCGGTGGGACGCCCCGGTCCGCGGTCGGGCCGGGCGGCGGCCCTTTTTCCAGGTCAGCACGGCTGGTCCTCGTGGGCGGTGCCGGCGGTGATCAGCCACCGGCCGTCCGGGTAGCGGGTCGCGGTGGCGGTGGCCAGGTGCCGGCTCCCGCCGGAACCGGGCACCACCCGCTTGTCCTTGGCGTACACCAGCCGGTAGTCGGTGGCGTCGAGGCAGTCCTGGATGTCGACGGTGGGCGGGGTGGCGGCCAGGTCGACCGCGACCACCGTGGGGTCCGAGCGGAGCGTCCCGGTGCGGACCGCGCCGTGCCGGCGAGCCCGGTCGATCACCACCCGGACCCGGGTGAGCAGGGGATCGGCCAGGAACCGGGCGAGCGCCGGGTGGCGCGGGTCGCCGGCCCGGCTCGCCTCCCGCGACGCGTCCAGATACCCGGCGTACGCGGTGAGCGCCGCCTGCTCGGCGGCCCGCTCGTCGACGCTGGGTTGCCGGCTGTCGGCGGCGGTGCGGACGGGTGGCCCGCCGGCCGGTTCCGGCCCGCCGCCGCAGCCGGCGGCGGCCCCGGCCACCGTGGCGATGACCAGGGAGGCGGTCCATTGGCGGGGATGCCGTGTACGCATCGCCATGCCCTCCTCGGTGCCGCCCGTCGGCCCGACGGTGCGGGCCTGCGGGCAATGCGGCAGGTGCGCCCGATCATGTCGGTCGGTGCTGCCACATCTACCTGTGCTGATCTGGGTGAGATGTCGAGCGGAAGGGTCGTGCCGGTCGGCGGGGTTGCACCCTACTCAAGGGGCGAGCATAGGCTGACGTGCGCCGATGCAACAGAGGCAATCGAATCGAACACGCTGGGTGATCGTTGGAGGTGATCAGGGGTGGACGGTGTCGACCGGGACCGCTCCCGGGCTCTGGCGGCAGCCGGCGAGCGCGCCGCCGCCGCCGGACAGTCGGTCGAGCACCCCGATCGGGTGACACCGCCTGCGAAAATGTCCCCTCCCGATGGAGGCGGCTCGATCCGTTCGTCCGATGACAGATGCGCCGGAGGCGATTCCCCGCAGATGGGCAGACCGGCCTCCGGTGCCCGGCCGAGACCCGACCGATACCCGACACCACGGCCCACGTCACGCTGCGTACGCACCGTCGCCGCCCTCGCCCTGACCCCGCCGTTGCGGCTCGCCGTGGCCCGACACGCCGTACCCGCCGGATCGGCGCCCCGCACCGGCTGTGACCGCTGCGGCACGACCCTCGCGGTGGGCGGGGCGGCGCTCGGGCCGGCGGCCCGGTGCCCGGGCTGCCGGGCGCGGGTCGGGGCGCCCCCCGGCAGCGTCGAGGTGTGCCTCGTGGTGGCCCTGGCGGTCCTGATGCTGGTCGACGCGACCCTCGCCGAGCGGGCCGCGATCGCCTGGTGGCTCGGCTGGGCGATCCCACTGGTCCTGGTCGACCTGGCCGTGCACCGGTTGCCGGACCGGCTCACCGGGCCTGCCACGGCGGGGGTGCTGGCGCTGCTCGGGCTGGCCGCGGCGACCGGTTCCGGCATCGACCCGTGGT
Organism: Micromonospora sp. KC721; assembly: GCF_004348355.1. Classification (NCBI taxonomy): domain Bacteria; kingdom Bacillati; phylum Actinomycetota; class Actinomycetes; order Micromonosporales; family Micromonosporaceae; genus Micromonospora; species Micromonospora sp. KC721. The sequence continues at coordinate 6,386 of NZ_SMJY01000015.1, forward strand.
GGCGCGCGGTGGCGGCCGGTGCGGGGCTCGGGTTGGCGTTCGCCGCCACCACGCTGCTGCTCGGCCGGCGGGGTTTCGGCCTGGGTGACGCCAAGCTGGCGGTGGGGGTGGGTGCGCTGCTCGGCTGGTACGGCTGGCCGGTGCTGCTCGCCGGTCTGGTGCTGACCTTCGCGTCCTCGGCGGTGACCAGTCTCGGACTACTGCTGGCCCGCAAGGTGACCTGGTCGAGCCACCTGCCCTTCGGGCCGTTCCTGGTGCTCGGCACCGGTGCCGCCCTGCTCCTGGCGCGCTGATCAGCGGCGGTCGGCCACCGCCGGGATCCGGCCGGAGTCGGCGGCGCGGCGGGCCAGCAGGTCGGCGGCGGGACGGGCGGCCAACCGGGTGACGGCGAGGGTCACCAGCGCGCCCAGCAGCAGCCCGACGGCGACGTCGTGCGGATAGTGCACGCCGATGAACACCCGGGAGAACGCGGCGAGCAGCGCCAGGGGTGCGGCGAGCAGGCCCAGCCGCCGGGAGAGCAGCAGGGTGGCCACGGCGAGTGCGCCTGCGATGGTGGCGTGGTTGCTGGGGAACGACCAGTCCCCGACCGGAGGGCACTGGCCTGCCACGATCCGCGCCACCTGCCGGCAGGGCCGGTCCTCGTCGAAGACCGTCTTCAACCCCTCGCTGCACACGTACGACAGCACAACGGCGACCGGCGCGACCAGCGCGACCGCCCGCTCCCCGGGCCGGCCACGGCGCAGCCGGGGCGCGGCGGCCAGCAGGAACAGCGCCCCGAGGAGCAGGACCGCCGCCTCGGTGAAGTGCCCCGCGAACCACTGCACGGGTGGTGGGGTGGAGTCGGCGACCTCGACGATGTCGTGGTACCACTCCAGGCTGACGTCGGGAACATCCACCGGGCCGGTCTGCATCATCCATCACCTCACCAACCGTTCATACCCCGTTTACCTGCGCGAAAGCTGCGAATCACCGAAGCCGGGCGGACCGTGCGACGGGCGCGGGTTCGATCCCACCTTCGGCTCGACGGTTCCGCAGCCATCAGGCGGATTCGGTCACCCGCCGGAGTGGGTAACGCAGGAGCCGTGCAGCAGAACGAGACCTGGCTGATCCGCCGGACACAGAAGGACCTGGATCGGCTCGGCGAGATTGAGTCGATCTTCGCGCTGGGCAACGGCTGGGTCGGCTGGCGCGGCATCCTCGACGAGGGCGAGCCGGTCGAGATGCCGGGCAGCTACCTCAGCGGCTTCCACGAACAACGCGAACTGGCCTACCCCGAGAACGGGTACGGCTTCCCGCAGCGCAGCGACACCGTGGTCAGCGCGCCGAACGCGGCCCTGATCAGGCTCTGGGTGGCCGGCGAACCGCTGGACGTGCGCACCGGCACGGTGCGCACCCACGAGCAGGTGCTCGACCTGCGGGCCGGCGTGCTGCGGCGGCACACCGAGTGGGTCTCCCCCGCCGGGCACGCGGTACGGATCCGCAGCACCCGGCTCGTCTCACTGCCCCGGCGCGCGGTCGCCGCCGTCCACCACGAGGTCGAGCCGCTCGGCGACGACCCGGTGGAGCTTCGCCTCTGCTCCGACGTGCAGGCCAACGAGCGGATACCGGAGCGCTCCGACGACCCGCGCGCCGCCACGATCATCCACGACCCGCTGATCCCCGAGCTGCACCGCTCCGACGACTGCTCCGGGGTGCTGGTGCACCGCACGGAGCGCAGCGGGCAGCGGGTCGCCGTCGCGGTGACCCACCGGATCGCCGTCCCCGACGGCCTCACCAGCCGGGGCGACAGCACCGACGACCGTCTCCGGACCTGCGTCGAGGGCCGGATCCGTCCGGGCGACCGGCTGCGCATCACCAAGTTCGCCGCGTACGAGTGCGCGCCGGTCGACGGCACGCCGCCCGCCGACCTGGCCGCTCTGGTGGCCGGCGAGGCGGCCGACGCGCGGAAGCACGGCTTCGACGCCCTCCTCGCCGACCAGCGGGCCACCCTCGACGCGCTGTGGCAGACCGCCGACGTGGAACTCGACGGGGATCCCGAGCTCCAGCAGGCCGTCCGGTTCGCCGTCTTCCACCTGCTCCAGGCCGGCCGGGCCGACGGTGACCGAACCATCCCGGCGAAGGGCCTCACCGGCAACGGGTACGACGGCCACGTCCTCTGGGACACCGAGAGTTACGTGCTGTCGGTGTTGACGTACCTGGCACCGGAGGTGACCCGCGCCGCGCTGCGCTGGCGGCACGCCCACCTGCCCGAGGCCCGCGAGCGCGCCCGCGAGCTGAAACTGCCCGGGGCCGCCTTCCCGTGGCGGACCATCGGCGGCCGGGAGTGCTCCGGCTACTGGCCCGCCGGCACCGCCGCGCTGCACGTCAACGCCGACATCGCCGACGCGGTGCTGCGGTACGTCGCGGCCACCGGCGACGAGCGGTTCCTCGTCGAGGCTGGACTGGAGCTGCTGGTGGAGACGGCCCGGCTGTGGCACGGCTTCGGGCACTGGTCGGACGACGGCGCGTTCCACGTCACCGGGGTCACCGGCCCCGACGAGTACGCCGCCCTGGTCGACGACAACCTCTTCACCAACCTGATGGTCCGGCACACCCTGCGCGGCGCGGCCGACGCCGCCGAGCGGCACCCCGAACGTGCCGTCGAGCTGGGTGTCGAGGCCGCCGAGATCGCCGGCTGGCGGGCCGCCGCCGACGCGGTCGCCATCCCGTACGACCCGAAGCGCGGCGTACACCAGCAGTCGGCCGGCTTCACCACCCAGCCCGAGTGGGACTTCGCCGCGCTCGGCGACGACGACTACCCGCTGCTGTTGAACTTTCCCTACCTGGAGCTGTACCGCAAGCAGGTGGTCAAGCAGGCCGACCTGGTGCTGGCCATGCAGCGGTGTCCCGGCGACTTCACCGCCGAGGAGAAGGCCCGCAACTTCGCCTACTACGAGGCTCGCACCGTCCGCGACTCGTCGCTGTCGGCCGGCCCGCAGGCGGTGCTCGCCGCCGAACTCGGGCACCTGGACCTGGCGTACGACCTGTTCGCCGAGGCGGCCCTGCACGACCTGGCCGACCTGGGCGACAAGACCAGCGACGGGCTGCACCTGGCCGCCCTCGCCGGTGCCTGGACGGCGGTGGTGGAGGGCTTCGGCGGGCTCCGCGACGACCGGGGCGAGCTGTCCTTCGACCCTCGTCTGCCGACCCGGATCCACCGGCTCGCGTTCGGGCTGCGCTGGCGCGGGCAGCGGCTGCGGGTCACCCTCACCCCAGGCGAGGCCCGCTACGAACTGCCCGACGATCCGGACGGCGAGGTGACGCTGCGGCACGCAGGTGAGCCGGTGACGGTCACCGGGACGGCTCCGGTGACCCTGCCCATGCCACCGGTACCCGACTTCGGTCCGGAGCCACCGTCACCGCCCGGACGCCGTCCGCAGCGCCGCAGCGCCGGCTGACGGTGATCCGCTCGGCGTCGACGCCCGTGCCGGACGAGTACCCTGACCGGATGCCCGACCTGGAACGGCTCGCCGACCGCCACGCCGCCGCGCTGCTCCGTTTCGAACGGGACAACCGCGCCTGGTTCGCGCGGACCATTCCAGACCGGGGTGACGGCTACTTCGCCGGTTTTGACGCGCGGCACGCGGCGCTCCTCGCCGAGCAGGCCACCGGCGGGTGCCACTTTCACGTCATGGTCGACGACGACGGTGCGGTGCTGGGCCGGTTCAATCTGGTCGACGTCGTCGACGGCGGCGCCGAGCTGGGCTACCGGGTCGCCGAGCGGGCCGCTGGCCGTGGCCTCGCCACGGCGGGTGTACGGCAGGTCTGCGACCTCGCCCGCGACGAGTACGGCCTGACCCGGCTGACCGCCGTCACCACACTGGACAATCCCGGCTCGCTGGCCGTCCTGCGACGCACCGGGTTCACGCCGGTCGGCGAGCTGCTACTCGACGGCCGGCCGGGGTTGCGCCACGTGCGGGAGCTGGGCGACTGACGCCGCCGTCCGTCCGGATCCGCGTACCGCCACCGGTGACCGGAGCGGAGAACCTCCCCTTTCCGACACCTGCCGGCGCCTCATCCAACCTGGTGTGATGTTCGGTGGATGGCCCCGGTCGCGTCCTCGGGCCGGGTCGTCCGGGGCAGGCTGTCTGCCGCGCACTCCGCGTCGGGGGCAGGACCACCCCGCCGTCGTCGGGACACGACGCGCACACGAGGAAACGGGGGGTGTGTGCCCTCCGGGTCCGGGTCCACGCGACCCGGACCCGGAGGGCACACACGCAGGCCGAGCGACCCGGGGCGGCATCCCGACCACCCGGGGGGTCGCCTTGCGTCAGGTCCCGACCGCGCCCCGGCGGACCACCTCACCGGCCAGCCGGGCCCGCCGCCGGTCGTCGTTGGTGACCAGCCCGAACTTGTCGTACAGGTTGGCCAGGTGCTTCTTCACCGCGCTCTCGCTGACGCCGAGCGCGGTGGCCAGCGCCCGGACGCTGGGCGGCTCGGGGAAGGCGGTGCCGCCCTCGACGTACGGTCGGCAGAGCACCTCGATCAGCTCCTGCTCGCGCCGGGTCAACGGCGGAGGCGGTGAAGGTGGTTCCAACCCGACGGTACGGGTGCCGCTGAGGTGTCCGGGAGCGTGGAAGACCAGCCGGGCCGGGCCGATCTCCACCCGGTCACCGTCGCGCAGCAGCCGCGACTCACGCAGTGGGAACCCGTTGACCCTGGTGCCGTTGGTGCTGCCCAGGTCGCGGATCGTCCAGCCGGGCGGGAACCGTTCGACCAGCGCGTGCAGGCGGGAGACCAGCTTGCTGTCGACGGTCAGCTCGTTGCCGGGCGCACGGCCGACGGTCAGCGCGTCGGCGGTCAACGGCACCAACCGCAGCGGGCCCAGACCGTGGATCTCGAAGTATCCGTCCATCACCGGTCGCAGTGCGGCTCGGTGGTCGCGGTGGTGACCATCCTGGTCCGGTCGGCGGTCACCGTCGCCGTCGCGCTGGTGCACCCACCCGCCCCCCGGTACGGCTCGGTCCACAGCTCGTACGGTTGGCCCACCGCCCGTCGTGGCGCCACCGGCCGGTCGCCGCGTACCGACAGGTCCACCGTCCAGGTGCCGCCGTCGGCGGCGACGTTGTCCCGGTACTGCTTCCACACCCAGATGTACGCCATGCTCGCCCGGCAGCTCGGCGACCAGTACTGCTTCACGGAGATCGCCTTCAGGCCGCCCGCGTGCCCGTAGGCGGACGTGCCGATTTGGTAGGCGTCGGCGTAGCAGGAGCCTGGCGGGGCGTCGTCGCGGCTGGCCGGTCGCGGCCGGCCGGTTCCGGTCACCGGGACGGTGAGCGTTCGGCCGGCCGTGTCGAACGCCACGGTCGCCCGGACGGGGCCGGCGGCGCGGGGCACGGCGACCAGGCGCACCTCGCACCGGCTGCCCGGGGCCAACGGGTGCGGGCTGCACCCGTCCGCCACCAGCCGCAGCTCGTCACGGGACGGCCCGGTCAACGTCACGCCCGCCATCCGCAGCGGCCGGTCCGTCCGGTTGCGCACGGCCAGCGTCCGCTCGGGTGACTCGACGTGTAGCTCCAGCTCGCCGAGGACCACCGCGGACGGCAGCTCCACCGGGTCGGGCACCGGCAGGGCCTCGGAGTACCCGGTGGCCAGCACCGCCGCCAGGGCGGTGAGCAGCCCCAGCGAGCGGACCAGCGCGTGCCGGCTCACCCGGGCGGGTGGCGGCGCGACGGTGGCCGACAGGGCCAGGGCGGCCCGGCGGCGCTCGGTCAGGGACAGCGCCGCCGGGGGGCGGTCCGGGTCCGGCGTGTCCGGTGCGACGCTGTCGCCGCCACCGAGGACGAACGGGCTGACCGGCACACCGGCCGCCGCCTGCGTGGCGCGTAGCTCGTCGGCGAACGCGGCGGCCGTCGCGGGCCGGTGGGCCGGGTCCTTCGCCATCGCCCGTTCCAGTGCGGCGCACACCTCGTCGGGTACGCCGAGCGGTCGCAGGTCGGGCACGGGGTCGACGGCGACGCGGCGCAGCAGGGACGCCAGCGGCTCCCCGGGGGTCGGAGCGAAGGCGGGGGCGCCATGGATCCAGTGCAGCACGGTCGACGCGAGGGCGTAGACGTCCGCGACCACCGAGGCGGGTTCACCGCGCAGCACCTCCGGCGCGGTGTGCAGGACACTGGCGGTGACCCGCCCGCGCGGGTCGGTACGCCCCGCGGAGAAGGGCCGGGCCTGTCCGAAATCGGCCAGTTTCAATTCGCCGTACCCGGAGACCAGGATGTTCTCGGGTTTCACGTCGCGGTGCAGGACATCGGCCCGGTGGGCCGTCTCCAACGCGCCGGCGATCGCGATCCCACCGGCGACGGCCTCCCGCCAGTCACCCGGTGTGCCGGCGCGCAGTCGGTCGCCGAGGGAGCCGCCCTCCTCGTACGCCATGAGCAGGTACGGATTGCCGGCGGTGGTCCGGCCGGCCTGGTGCAGGGTGACGATGTGCGGGTGACCGGAGAGCTGGCCCAGCGTGCGCAGTTCGCGCTCGAAGCGGGCCCGGGACGGGCCGTGCCAGTCGGCGGCAAGCACCTTGACCGCCACCCAGCGGGAGAAGTCGGGCTGCCAGGCCCGGTAGACCACGCCGAACCCGCCCCGCCCCACCTCGACGGCGTCGGTGCAGCCGTCCACCCCGAGGGCGCGACCGCGCCCGGGGTCGACCAACTGCTCGTTGTGGACCATCGCCGGTGAATGCTACCGAGGGGCGGTGATCCTCCCGTCGTCCGGCGCTGCGGTCAGGCTGGCCCGTGTGGCACGAAGAGCCCGCCGGAGAGGCATCCGACGGGCTCGGGTCGTGACGACCAGGTCAGCAGACCTTGCTGGTGGAGCCGCCCGTGCTGTTCAGGTAGCCGGTGACGTGGGTGCAGGACCGGGCCGTGTCGGCCGGCGGGCCCCACAGCTCCGCCCGGGTCGTGTTGTCGAGCCGGGCCGCGCCGTAGTCGTTGCCGCTGTCACTGTGGTTGACCACGTGGACGTACAGATCCCAGTTGGAGTGGGTGTTGCGGTACTGCTCCCAGACGTAGATGTAGGCGTAGTTGTAGCCACAGCCGTAGAACTGCTTCACCGATGCGGCCTGCATCCCGCCCATCGTCAGCACCCGGGTGGTGCCGATCTGGCTGACGTTGCCGCAGCTCGGCGGCGTGCTGGCCATTGCCGGGGCGGCGTCGACCAGCGTGATGGTGCCGGCGGCGAGGAGCGCGCCCGTGGCGGCGAGGGTTCGACGGAGTATCGACATGTCAGCCTGCTTTCCGTGGTGATGTGTCGTCCGTGAGAGAACCAGGGCGCGGAGGCGGCCGACAGGTGACGAAGCGGGGACGTTTTCCTCCCCCTTGTGGGGGCCGTGCTCGGCCCAGGTGGGATACGGGCGTCGGGCGAGAGCTACTGGTCATGCGCGAACGCTGACCGGCCCGCGCGGCCCGGACCGGCCGACAGGCGCTGAGCTGCTGGCCGCCTTCACGCTACAGCCGCGTTCGCAGCCACTCGGGGTTCAAAACGGCGTCGAAGGCGATTTCGGCCGCGCCGCGCAGCGGGCCGAGTTCGCCGACCGTCCCGGCCAGGATGCGCGGCGGCCGGGCCCGCCGGAACGCCATCAGTCCTTCGGCGCAGGCGCGTTCGATCAGGCTGCGCCGCAACCGGATCAGCTCCACCCCCAGTCCGGAGAGCGTGATCGCTTCGGGGTCGAGGGCGTTGGTCAGCGCACCGAGCCCGCGTCCGAGGGCGACCGCGTTGTCGTCGACCGCCCGGCCCGCCTCGGCCTCGCCGGATTCGGCGCGGGCCAGAATCTCCCGGCCCAGTGCCCGCCCGGTTCCGTAGCCGGATTCCCGGCCGAGTCGCCGCAGCAGCGCGTTGGTGCCGACGTCCAGGCTCCAGCAGCCCCGAACACCGCACATGCACCGCAATCCCGAGCCGGTGAGCGGCAGGTGCCCGAACTCCCCGGCGATGTTGTGTGCGCCGCGCTGGGCGTCGCCGCGCAGCAGCAGGGTCCCGCCGATGTCGAAGTCGATGTGGAAGTGCAGCGCGGTCCCCGTTGCCCGCAGCGCTCCGCGCCTGGCTTCGGCGAGCCCGGCGAGCCGGGCGTCGTTGTCGACGACCGTCGGCGGCCAGTCGTCGCCGATATGCTCGGCGAGGTCCACGTCGTCCCAGCCCAGATGGGAGATGTGCAGGCGGCGGCCGTCCTGGATCGGCCCGGCGATGGCGATGCCGAGCGCGGCGAGCCGGTCGCTGGCGTGTCGCCGTATCGCCCGGCCGATGTCGTCGAACACCGCCGGTGTCCGGTCGTGCTCGCCGCTGTCCAGTGCGGTGAGCCGCCCCCCCAACTCGATCCGCGCGAGGGTCCAGGTGTCCTCGCGGATGTCCGCGGCGAGGGCGACGGGCCCGTGCGGGTGGGGAAGTAGCAGCGTCGTGGGTCGGCCCCGGCCGGTGACCTGTGCGGGAGCCTCGTGCAACAGCCCGGCGGCCGCCAGCTCACCAACGAGGGCGGCGGCGGTGTTGCGGCCGATGCCCAGTAGTCGGGCGACGTCGGCGCGGGTGGGTGGCGCGTCGGCGTCGTGGACGGCGCGCAGCAGGCGAGCCTGGTTGTGTACGCGCAGGTCCGCGCTCGTCATGGTCTGTGGCATGGCAGGCGGTTCCTCCTCGTCGGCGTCGCACCCATGGTGGCTTATGTCTCCGCCGAGAACAAAACCCTCGACGGCAACCTCGCCAGGCGTTAAGTTCTCACCAAGAACAAAACCGCGCTTCAAGGACGGACATGAACCCCGACAGCCACGCCCTGCGCCGCGCCCGCGTCGGTCTCTTCGGTGCCTTCGCGACCTCGGGCTTCGTCATGGGGGCCTGGGCCGCCGCCCTTCCCTCGGTCGACCGCCGCCTCCACCTCGGCGAGGCACGCCTGGGCACTCTGCTTCTGCTCATCCAGGTCGTCGGGCTGATCACCATGGTCGCCGCCGGGAAGCTCGCCGGCCGGATCACCACCCGGGGTCTGCTGCGCGCAACAGGCCCCGCCACCCAACTGGTCCTCATCGCCCCCGCACTCGCGCCGAGTTACGAAACCCTCCTGATCTGCGGTGCGGTCTACGGCTTCGGCGTCGGGTTCGTCGAGGTGGGGCTCAACGCCCACTCCGTCGAGTTGGAGCGCTACTACCAGCGGCCCGTGATCTCGTCCTTCCACGGCTTCTGGAGCCTCGGCGGAGCCGCCGCCGGCGCGCTCACCTCGCTCGGCCTCACCCTCGGGCTGGGGAGCCAGGTCATGCTGGTGATCGCCGCGCTGGCCTGCACCGCCGTCTTCGCCGTGTGCACCCGTCCGCTGCTGCCGCCACCGGTCCAGGCCGACGGTGCCGGTCGGGCCACACCCGCGAGCACCGTCCGTATCGGCGTGGGCTTGCTCGGCGCGATGTTCGTCCTCGGCCTCGGCGGCCACCTCATCGAATCGGGCGCGATCGACTGGGCCAACCTGCACGCCGCACGCGTCCTGCGGGCCGACGACGCGCTCGCGCCACTGTCGTACACGGTGTTCGCCTGCGCGATGACGGTCTTTCGTCTCCTGGGCGACCCGATCCGCGCCAGGCTCGGACCCGGTCGCACCCTGCTGAGCGCGGGAGCCCTGGCCGCCGCCGGGTACGCGCTCGTGCTCGTCTCCGGTGCGGCCGGCGGGCTACCCCTCGCGTGGGCCGGCTGGATCCTCGCCGGCTGCGGGATCGCGGTGGTCGTTCCGGTGCTGTTCAGCGCGATGGGCGAGGCCGGAGGACCGCCCTCGCACATCGCCCTGATCTCGATCTCCGGCTCGGCCGGCCTGCTGCTCGGCCCGGCCGCGATCGGCTACCTCGCCGAGGCCACCGACCTCACCGTAGGCCTGCTGGTCCCCGCCGCCCTGGCGGTGTTCATCGCTCTGGCCGGCCCGATCACCGTGGGTCGCCTGTTGAAGGGCCGGACGCCCGAGCGGACGCCGGTGGCCGCGACCCGATAGCGACACGCGGGACGGTTCGGGATGCCGCGCCAGCGACACGCGGGACGGTTCGGGATGCCGCGCCGACCCGGCTGCCACCGGGATCAGCCCCGCGTCCCGAGCCGACCACGATCACTGGACGGTGATCTCGACCTTCCCGGAGTCGAGGGCGTACCGGCCGCCGATCACCTGGAGCGCCCCGGCCTTGATCGCGGGTTGGAGCACCGGCTTGGCGCGGAGCCGGGCGACCATGTCGGCGACGTGCTGGCGTACCGCCTGGTCGACCAGGTCGCCGCCGGAATGCTTCACCTTCTCCACGGCCGGTCGGATCGCGGTGATAATTGAATCCAGATCGGTGCCGGTCGGCTTGCTGTTTTTCTCGACCGCCTCCACGGCGGCGGTTACCGCACCGCATTTCTGGTGCCCGAGCACGAGGATCAGCGGCACCTTCAGTTCGTGCACCGCGTACTGCATGCTCCCCACGACCACCGCGTCGGCGATGTTGCCGGCGTTGCGTTCCACGAAAAGGTCACCGAGGCCCTGGTCGAAGACGAACTCCGGGGCGACCCGGGAGTCGGCGCAGGTGAGGACCTGCGCGAAGGGGTGCTGCCCCTTGGCCAGCTGAGCCCGGTAGTCGGTGCCGAGACGGGGATGCCGCATCTGCCCGCTGACGAACCGCGCGTTGCCCTGCACCAGTCGGTCGATCGCCTGCTGGGGGTTGGTCACCGGGGGTTCGCTGGCCGCGGCGCTCGGGGTGGAGCCGGTGGTTGCCGCCGCGGCGGTGGCGCGGTCGGTGGTGGAGGCGCAGGCGGCGAGCGTCGCGCTGGCGGCGCCGGCCATGAGTAGACGCATCACGTTACGCCGGTGAAGGTTTCCCGTAAAAAGGGAGGTGTCAGCCATGGCCATGAAACTAAACCCGGTCGGCTTTCCCGGCCAAGAAGCGCGCGCGAATGGGACCGTGATCTGACAGACAATATGAAAGAACGATTAAAAGCGGTGGCCCACCACCCATCCGCTCACCTCTCGTGGGCCGGCGGCGGGACGGCCAACGGCAGATCGGTCACGATCCGGCCGCCGCCGAACGGCGGGCCGTTGCCGGCGGTGACCGCACCGCCGAGGGCGTCGGTGAGCGACGCGACGATCGCCAGCCCGAGGCCGGCACCGCCACCTGGGCGGCCCCGGGTGCCCTCGCCCCGCGCGAACCGGTCGAACGCGCGCGGCAGCAACGAGGGCGGGAAGCCCGGGCCGTCGTCCGCGACCACCAGCCGGGCCCACCCATCGGCCTGCGTGACAGTCACCAGGATCCGGCTCCGCGCGTGCCGGTCGGCGTTGGTGACCAGGTTGCCGATGATGGCCCCGACCCACTCCGCGTCGCCCCGGACGAGTAGCGGCTCCCCCCGTACCTCGACGCGGACCTCCTTACGGTGCACCACCCGCCGTACGGTGGCCCGGGCGGTGGCGAACAGGTCGCTGGTGGCTTCGCCCGGCCCGAGCTGACCCGCGTCCGCGCGCGCCAGGGTCAGCAGGTTCTCCGCCAGCCGGGTCAGCCGATCGGTCTCCTCCAGCGCGTTGGCCAGGCTCTCCGCGACCGGCTCCGGCAGTTCCTCGCCGCTGGTGAGTTCCAGCTCACCGCGGAGCACGGCGATCGGGGTACGTAGCTCGTGCGCGGCGTCGTCGATGAAGGCGCGTTCGTTGGCGACGGCCTTCTCGATGCGTTCCAGCATGGCGTTGAGAGTGTGGCCCAGCGCGGCGATCTCGTCCGTGCCGGCCGGCTCCGGAAGGCGGCGACCCACCTGGGCGGCGGAGATCGTCGACGCCTCGTCCGCCATCCGGCGCACCGGCCGCAGCGCCGCCCCCGTCAGCAGCCACGCCGCGACCCCCACCGCGACGGTCAACACCGGCCCGGCGAACGCCAGCACGACCACCAACCGGTGCCGGGCCTCGGTCAGCGGTGTGGTGCCGGTCGCCGCGACGGCGACCAGTTGCCCGCCACCTGCCGTGCCGGCCGGGCGGGCGAGCAACCGGGCTTCGGCGCCCACTCCGGGAACGGGACGGTTCACCACAATCTGGTCCCGGCTCGCCCGGGTCAGCTCATCCCGGGTCAGCAGCGGTTCCGCGCCGGCCGGCATTCGCACGTCCCCGTCGATCTCGATCAGCTGGACGGTCACCAGGGTGGATTCGCCGGATGCGGCACCGGCGGAGACGTCGTCGACGGCCACCGCCAGTTCGTTGCTGATCGCGGTGCTCAGGTGGTTGCTCAGATCCTGATAGAGCAGCAGCGACCCGACGGTCAACACCAGCACCGATCCCAGCGCCGCCACCACCGCGAGGCGTGCGCGCAGTGACCACGGCGGCATGCCGGTCAGCCGCCGTCCGGGCGCAGCCGGTAGCCGGTCCCCCGTACGGTCTCGATTGCGCACCGCCCGAACGGCCGGTCCACCTTCGCCCGCAGGAAGCGGATGTAGACGTCCACCATGTTGGAGGTGCCGTCGTAGGCGGACTCCCACACGTGCTCCAGGATCGCCGTCCGGCTGAGCACCTCCCCCTTGCGCCGCAGCAGCAGATGCAGCAGCGCGAACTCCCGGGCCGACAGGGACACCGCGACCCCACCCCGGCTGACCTCCCGGCTGGCCGGGTCGAGCCGCAGGTCACCCGCGGCCAGGACCACCGGACGCTCGCCGACGTCACGGCGCAGCAGCGCCCGCAGCCGCGCGAACAGCTCCGCGAAGGAGAACGGCTTGAGCAGGTAGTCGTCGGCGCCGGCGTCGAGCCCGCGTACCCGGTCGTCGACCGCGCCACGGGCGGTCAACATGATCACCGGCATCCACCGGTCGGCCTGGCGGAGCCGACGGCACACCTCGAACCCGTCCGGCGCCGGAATCATCGCGTCCAGCACCACCCCGTCGTACGGGAACTGCGTGCCGGCCCGCAGGGCCTCCTGCCCGGTCACGGTGAGGTCGACGGCGTAGCCCTCCCGCTCGAGTCCGCGCTTGAGCAGAGCCGCCATCCGCACGTCGTCCTCGACCAGGAGTAGCCGCACGCACAGCACGGTAGCCGGTGCGGATGCGACGGCGACCGGGGACCGGCTCTCCCGGTGACACCCGAGGCAGGTGATGGTGCTGTTAGGGCCGAACCTGGCTGGCACCTGACCAGAGTGTCACCGGAAGGGCCGCCCTCAGCCGCCGATCGCCGATTTGATCCAGGGCACGATCGTGTCGACCCGGGAGGTCGTCTCGACGTCCGCGTGCGGGCAGTTCGGCCCGGTGCTCTCGACCGAGACGAGGACGGGGCGCTTGCCCTTGCTCTCGGCGAAGTAGGGCGCGCCCGAGTCGTACGGGCAGGCGCTCGTGTCCGGCGCGGGCGCGTAACCGGTCACCCCGAGCGTCGAGGTCGCCACCGAGGCGACCTTGACCTGCCCGGTCCGCAGGATCGTCGACGGCTGAGGGTTCTCCGAGTTGTCCGCGCCGTAACCGGTGATGCGGAGCACCTGCCCGACCTGCGGCGTCGTGCGGACGTACCGCAGCGGTTGGATGTCGGTGATCGGCGTGTCGAGCCGGACCAGCGCGATGTCGTTGGTGGGTGACTGCCGGACCGCGACAACGGTGGCCACGTGGCCGTTCGTGCCGGACAGGTCGGCGCGACCCACCGTGGCGGTGGTCAGGTCGGCCACCGGCCGCTCCACCCGCACCCCGTTGACGTCGCGGAAGCAGTGGCCGGCGGTGATGACCCAGGAGGGGTGGATGAGCGCGCCCGAGCAGGCGCTGTTGCGCCGTCCGCCGTTGGCGGTGGGGATACCGGTCATCGTCAGTTTGACCGAGAAACGGTAGCTGCCCTCGGGAACCGGCTGCCCGTTGGCGATCGCGTGGGCCGGCCCCGCCTGCACCACCCCCAGACCGAGGAACACGGCCGCTCCGAGGAACGCGGCGGCGAACCGTCCCGCCCGGCGGGGGGAGGGCAAATTGCCTACCTTGGCACTGATCATGGGAAATGATAAAACGATCATGGTTGCCGCCGCCAGGGGGCAAAAGGTGACGAACGGTGCAGCAGGCTCGCGCGCGTCAGGGCGAAGACGCCGCAACCTGTACGCGGTGACTCTCGCCGTCGGAGAGGAATGCCGCCAACCTCCGTCCCTCTTCGGTCACGGCGGTGCGTTCACCACGGGAGAAGCCGCGCAACGGAGTGACCATGACGGTGCCCGCCGCGACGTCCCAGGTGCCGGCCACCCGGCCATCGACCAGGACGAGACGTGCACCGGTGACCGACAGCCCACGGTGCTGGTCGTCGATGATCCGGCTGCGATCGTGGTACCCGAGGACCACGTTGTCGAACGCGGGCAGGAACCGTACCGGGGCGGGTGTGTCGGGATCCGGTCGCGGCGCGTCCGGGAGATCCAGCAGCTCTCGGCCGCGCTCGTCGCGGAAACCGACGAGCTGGTCGCGTAGCGTGGCAACCGCGGTGGGCAGTCCGGCGAGGCCGCACCAGGCGCGCAGGTCGGCGCTGGCGGCGGGACCGAACGCGGCAAGATAACGCCGTACGAGCGCCGCGCCGACCGGGTCGGAACCGTCGGGAGCCGGGGGGTCGACGTCGCGTCCCAGCCAGGTGGACAGCGGCAGATTGCGTACCCCCGCGCTCGTGCGCCACAACCCTCGCGGAGGCAGCTGCGCCATCGGAATCAGGGCGAGCAGCATCTCGCCCAGGGCCTGCGGCGCTGGTTGCGGCCAACGGTCGGCAAGCGCCCGCGCGAGCGCGGACATCGAACGCGGCTCCCCGTCGGCCAGCACCGCCCGGCCCGCCGCGGCCAGTTCGTCGAGATCCACCCCGTCGAGCTGTCGCCGGTAGGCACCGAGGACGCGCTGGCGCAGCATCGTGTCGTGGCGGGTCCGCCAGGCCAGGGCGTCCTCGGCGGTGAGTAGGTGAACGGTACGACGCATCAGGTGGGTCCGGACGAGACGCCGCCGGGTCAGCAACTCCGAGAGCGTCCCCGGCGCGAACCCGCGCAGCCGGGACCAGAGCCCGACGAACGGTTCCTGTGGTTCCTGCGCCTGTAGGCCGCACAGGTGGGCGAGCGCGTCGGGCACCGACAGGTCGGCACGATCGAGCAGCAACTGGCGGGCCAACGTCGCACGGTTGAGCGCCCGGGCGTCCAGGATGGTCATCGCGGTACGCCGCAGTCCAGGGGCAGCATGGTCGGGCCGGGCATTTCAGCTCCTCGCCTTCGGGGCGGATGTCTGGGCCGCGGCAATCCTCTCATCGAAAGCGGTCATAACGTGTCCTCGTTCCCCTGCCGAACGGGGTCGAGAGCTTCTTCCTGGACACCGCGGCCCAGCCAGCGCAGGCTGGCACAAAAGGGGTGAGGGTAACGGCTGGCCGGTCTGGGGCCGCCAGCCCCGATCAGTTTCCCGAGCCCAGTTGTCGGGCCTCGGCGACGGCCACCTCGACGGCTTGCCGGGCGGAGTTGGCACGCTGGACCACTGACACCAGGACCTGCTTGATGTTCTCCAGTGACTGCAGCAGCGGCCCCGGTTGCCCGCCCTGCAGCACCACGGCGGCGAGCTGCCGCGCCGCACCGACCTGGGTGATGACCGCAGCCGCCGCCTCACGGGCGCTGTCGACCCGATCCTGGACCGGTGCCAGTCCGCGGATGGTTTCCTGGGGGGTGGCTTCGCGGGCAACGGCAGCGGTCATTTTCGTGGCCTCGCCGATCGATCCGGCGAGGCCGCCCAGCCCGGCCTGGATCGACGCGATGGCACCCCGTACCCGGGCCATGCCCGCCGCCACCGCGGCGAACCCGGCGCCCGCGGCACGCAGCGTCACCTGTTGCGCCTGGCCGTCGGCGGCGGCGGCCAGCCCCTGGGCCTTTTCCACACCGGTCATCAGGGCCCGCAGTTCACCGGTGACCATCTCGATGTGCGACACGGTGTCTCCTGTCGATGACCCTCGTGAAGGCTGTCCAAACTACCCGACGCCGCACCTGGGGCCCGGGTGCGATCCCTCCCGTGAGTCCTGGCAACGGCCTGTGCGAGGTCACGGTCGACTGCAGCCACCCGCTTGAGCGCTGTACGCGCCAGTTACGTCGGACGTTACGCCTGACCGAGCCGCTCCAGAGACTCAGGCGCCCAACACCGCTGCCGCGCCAGCGTAGGCAACTCCTTATGCTGCTACGCGGGCCCGGCTCGCCGCAGCGGGAAGCTCGTCCTGGCCAGGAATCCCGTGCCGCGCCGCCGATAGCCGACCCGGCCCGGCCCGGCCCGGCCCGGCCCGAAGATCGTCCCGGCATTCAGCAGGCTCACGCGAGTCGGAGTCAGCGGTGAGGGTTAGTTGGTTGGGGTGGCCTTGCTGGTCTCGCGCCGATTCGCCGACCACTGAGACGTCCAAACCGCGAGGTCATGCATCCAAGCGTCCTCGGTCGGTGATAAAGACCGGCCCGCTTCGCTGCGATCTTGGCTCGGCCCGTGTCCTGGTTGAACTCGCGACTCGACAGCGTGGTGATAGCAATGTCCACCCGTCAGCCGTCGCCATCTGCCCCCCCGTCCCCGCCTGCGTCCATCGCATACACCGCGAACGATGCGTTCACGTCGGTGACGTCGTCGCGCTTCGGCCGGATGTTCCACCGTGAGTCGGTGATTCCCGATGCGAGATTGCGGCGCAGCCCGTCGTCACTGATTGCCGCCAAGCCGCCGAGCGCGACCCGAGGAGCCTCACCCGCACGCGCCGGTAGGCCGTCACCAAGCTGCCTCAGCACCTCGCGTCCCAGGGTCGTGGTGGGGTCGGGTCCGGTGTAACCGTGCTTGCGTACGTAGATGACTGCGGCAGGAATCATTGCCATGAGACCGAGGAAGATCGCGAGCCCGAGGCCGGGAGACGACTCCAGTTCCTGGAACTCCCGGTAGGTCCGGGCCGTGCTCAACATGCCGATGAGGAAGACCAGGACACCGGCCCCCATCGGGGCGGCAACCGTCATCGCTTCCCACTTCCGGCGTCGCGGGCTAACGATCAGCCGGTCGACGGCGGCCCGGTCCAGCGCCCTCCGTAGGCCCGCCACCGGGGCCCGGTCCCGGACAGCGGCAAGGCCGCGCTCGCCGACGTCACGGACCGCTTCGAGCAGCCGAAGCCCGTCGTCGCGATATGACGCCTCGGCTAGGCGCGCCTCGCCGGCCGGGGTCAGGCCGAGCCGCCCCGGGTCGGCCCGGACCAGTCCGTCATCGATCATCCGGACCACGCCGACATCGATGCCTCGGACGATCCCGCCACTCAGGACCGCGAGGTCCACGTCATTGCCATAGCCTGCGACCAGCGAACGAGCAACCTCGGGACGCGGCCGCCGGTCGCGGACAACGATCGCCACCGATGTGACCAGCCCACCGCCGACCGCCAGCCCGTAGAGGATCCACCAGACGGTCATTCGTACCTCCTGCGGCGCCCGCACTCGTTCGAACCGTACCGACCCTTCGCAATCGACTCACGTCGATGGGGTTGCGCGAGTGCACGAGGCGTCCGACCAGAAGGTCGAGTTGCACTCGAACGAGCCGATCCACAGCTCGAACCCGATGTACCGCAGGTCGTAGCCGGGGGGCGGAGGTACCGCCATGCGAACCACAGTGCGACGATCGTCGGTGATCCGCTTCCACTCAGGTCGGCCGGTCCAAGGGCGTCAGGCCGATGATCCTCGGGCGGCCACCGTCAGGACGCCACGAGCAGCCGGATCTCGCAGCGAACACCGCTGGCCTTGGCAAGCCGACCATCACCGGTCACGAGTGGGCAGGCCAGCAACTCCGCCGCCGCGACGTAAGCCGCGTCGTACGCCGTGACATTGCCCCGCAACTGCCACATCCGGTCAAGCAGCATCGCGACACCAACCGCATCGATGACCAACGAGGGCAGGGCATCGATCGCCTCCTGCGCCCGAGCAAGGCCGAGCTTCCCCCCGAGGACCTTGCCTCTGACCACGGACATGACCTCGACCAGAAGATGACTCGGCGCGGCCCAGTGCGGATCGCCGGTCAGCTCCGCCCGCGCCGCATCGCCGACCGGCCCGTCATCGACCAGGGCATCGGCCAGAACCGACGCATCCACCACGATCACGCGGCGCTTCCCCACGGTCCGCGCTGCTCACGCTGGTCATTCAACTCGGCGGCACTCTCCCCCGGCAGGGAGCGAGCACCGTCCGATCGGCCGGCGAAGCGATCAAGGGCCGCCGTGTTGCGCAGCCGTCGAGCCTGCGTCTCCACCAACTCCAGCAGGTACGCCTGGAGTGACTGCCCGCGCGCCTTGGCCTGGGCCGCCAAGGCGTCCCGCACCTCTTCCGGTACGTCCCGAATCTGGAGAGCAACCATGCATTCATTATGCATGCAGCATCGCTCACTCGCCAGGAAAGACTCGAACCCTCGATCAACCGGTTCGCATGACGACTGCGGCACGGCCAAGAACCGCAGGTCAGAGAAGTGCGTGGGCCGCCTGGGACTCGAACCCAGAATCCCGCAGGCCGCCGATAGATCGTCCCGAATCGGGCAGATCTGGCCCCTGACCAGGGCGGGAACCCTCATTGCCTCTCGGCGTTTTACAGGCCTTTCCGGGCTCAGTTGTGCCGGATCTGTGCCCGATGATCTTGCGCCGGGCATCGATGGGGTTACTGACTCTCGGGTCGGACGAACGTCCCGCGTTGCGGCACCACGAACAGCACGCCCTGATCCACCAGTACGGCGATCGCGCGTCGCACGGTCGCGCGAGCAAGGCCGTACTCCTGGACCAGCTGAGACTCGGACGGGATGGCTCGGTTGGGCTGCCAGTCACCGCGACGAATCCGGGCCGCCAAGATGCCGGCCAGTTGGCGATAGGGCGGCAGCGGCGCGCCGTGGTCGATGCCGGCGTCCGGGTCAGGCTCCATGAACCTGACGCTAGAAGTCTCGACACGAGCCGCTTCGACCTTCTACGTACCTAGACGTCTGTAGACCAAGCTTGGTACGGTGCGGCCAACCCGCTGTGCCGGTCGTAGAGAACCCGAACTCGCCCCGGTGCGGCGGTACCCCTGCCCGGCTGAGCTCCTCCAGCTCGGCCGGGCAGGGCTCACCGGCGAGGAGATACGGCACCATGACCGAAGTCCAGCCCCCGGCCCCTGGCCAGGAGTTCTGGATCACCCGTGAAGCCTCGGTGCAGTTCGTAGACCAATGCTTCCTGTTTCGAGTGATCTCGGTGTGCCCAAAGCCCACCTACCAGGGTTGGGCCTGGCTGACCGGATACGTGCTGGACAGCCGGGGCATCGCGGTGGACAAGCGAGAGATCTACGTGCGGCTGGTCGGTCTTCGCCCAGCTCAATGCCTCGTCCGGTAGCGAGCGGGATCACGTCCTGGACGCCCTACGGCTGCTCGCAAGCACTGGCGCGGACGTGGCCCCCGCACCATGGGTGTGGGTCGACCGACCACACACGCCATCCGCCGTCATCACGGCGAGTCTCGAACCGCCACGGGTACGGACTGCCGTGCATCATGAGTCCGCCGCCATCGGTCGGCCACCACACCGCCCGGACCTCGGTCACGACCTGGGCGCGGTCGTCGTCCTGGTGTTCAACAACGAAAGCCGCTGCGGTCACCTTCGACACCGCCGGTTCGGTCCGGCTGATGTCCTGCCGGATCTCGCGCCACTCGTTGACCAGCTCGTCACGGTGTTGCGGTGCCAGCGCCGACCGTAGGCCCAGTTCCTCACCCGACGACACCGCCAGCATGAACACGTTCGCCGCAGCGTCCGGCGACGGCTGCCCCTGGTCCGCCTGGTGCGTCTTCACGGCCACCCACCCCACCCCGGCGGCGGCCGGACCAGCCACGCACAGCGCCAGGCCGGCGGCGAGGTACAGCACCCACCGGCGCGGCCGTCGACGACCGTCCTCCCCCAAGGTCATTCCCGCACGATAGATCGACTAGTCGGCTTTCGTGTCGCGGACCCCGCCCCCGACGGACACCGCCACAGTGGCGCAGTTGACCTAAACCTCGACCGACACGGACCCGGCTCCCGAGGTCGAAGCTGGCCCCCGGCGGCCACCCCTCCCCTCCCAGGTGAGCAGTTGAACTGACCCTGAGCGGCTGTAAGTCGGCTCCTGGGCGACTCGCATAGCCTGGACACGCTGATCAGGACTGCGGCGGCGGCGAGGGAGACGGCCAACGCGTTGGTAAACGCGAGCGGCACCGCAAGCACGACCGGGGTGACGGTCGCGATAACGCGGCGGCGGGACAGCCGGTCGAACACGACCCGCTCCAGGCGGATCCGACCGTATAGGAACAGCGCGGCCCTTAGGCAGAATAATCCTCATATCCCAAGGGCCGCGCCCACCGTCATTCCGTTAGGAGTAGTTAGCCACGGCGCAATTTTCGCTCTCGGTGGAAAGTGACAGGTTTCCCGCAGTTGTCGCGTCCGTCAGGCTGTTAGCCTGCCGAAAAGCGGAAGCGCCCGCCGACACATCGCGAAGGGAGCGCCGTAGTCGTGACGACAACTCGTATTCTCGGCCGTGCCGCGCCACGTAGGACACTGTGCCTCGCCATTGCCGTCGCAATGGCCCAGATTCTGTCACCTGTCGCCGGTGCCGCGGGCAGGGGCGGCCGACCCGCAGTCGAGTGGCGGGCGGAGGACCCGCTGTCGAGCCCTCGCTACGCACTGGCAGCGGCCACGGCGCCGGACGGGTCGATTTTTGCGATCGGGGGCTCCGACAATTCAAAGACCGGAGTCGTGGAGGTCTACTCACCTCGAACGAGACAGTGGAAGGCCGGTCCGTCGCTGCCCCACTGGAGATACCGCCACGCGGCTGCCACCGGCGGAGACGGGCGCATCTACGCGATCGGTGGCGGCTCTCCCGGCGGCGAGGGCGTGTTCCTCCGCTCCGTGCTCGCCCTGACGCCGGGCGACGACCACTGGGTGCCCGTGGCGCCGATGCCCACCGGACGACAATTGCTCGCCGCGGCAGCCGGCACCGACGGCCGCATCTACGCCGTTGGCGGGCGCTACTACGACGTGCTCGCTACCCTCGAAATCTACGACCCGACGGTCGACCGGTGGGCCACCGGAGCGCCGATGCCTGCGCCGCGCTACGGAATGGGAGTGGCAGGCGGACCGGACGGACGGATCTATGCAATCGGCGGCCAAGGAGCCCGTGTCGGAAGCATCCTCGATGTCGTCGAGGCGTACTCGCCCGCCACCGGCGCATGGACGACTCTCGCGCCACTTCCCCGCCCGCGGGCTGGGGTAGAAGCCACGACCGGCCCGGACGGCCGCATCTACGTGATAGGGGGCTGTGAGTTGGACCTCGAAGCCCCGCCAGGGGAACAGTGCGTGTTTACCACCCGGGTGGACGTGTACTCACCCGACACCGACACCTGGGAGACGGTCACCGGCACCACCATCGCCCATAGTGAAGGGGCGGTGGTCACGAGCGGCAGGAGGATCTACGCCATCGGCGGGCACACCGCCGCGGTGGAGTCCATGCGGGTGACTGCCCGCCGTCGGGTTCCCCAGCCTCCGGTCGGCGACTCTTCCCGCAATCTCCAGCCTCCGCCGGACGCGTCGCGCACCGGACGTTAGCAACGGCTGGGTGCCGAAAGTGCGCGGGTGACCTGACAGCCCACGTAGGCAGGAAGGGCACGTGGACATTGATGCGGTCGACTCCGCGCCCGAGCCACTGCGGTCCCGCCACGGCCACCGCCCACATGCTTGGGACTTGCCGGTCAACCCTGCCGCGGTCTCGGACCTCCTCTCGGCGGGCACCGGCAGTTCCTTGGCGTCTCATCGCTGTTCTGTCCGGCTGGCTACTGCGTTGTGTTCCATCGACTTGCATGTCGCGCCGCGCGCGCCGGGACGTGACCGGCCGCCAGGCCGCATGCGCGGCCCGGCGCTGGCGCGGCGGCGGGCCGCTTGCGGCCCGCCCTTGACCAAGTAAAGAAAGTCTGAACACACTATGCTTCGGCCACAGCGCAGGCTTAGGCAAGGCTGCGATCGATCCGCCGAACAATCATTTCGGCTGCCTCGGTTGCCGATACGAGCTCGGTGTCAATCCTGATGTCTGCTTCAGGTAGACGCGGCGTCTGTTCGATGGCTGCGAAGCGCTGTTCGTCGTCTCCTGTGGCCCGAGAGCGAATGCGGTCACGGAGTATCGCGGGCCGACAGTACAGTTCGACTACGGTCCAGTTCGCGCCACTCTTCGCATCACCGGTTATCGCTTCGACCGCTTCGACCTGGCCAAGGTGTACAACGGGTAAATGCCCTAAGTCCCATAGCTGCTCTAGTCCCGAACGGTCAACGAAGTATGTCGCGCCATACCGGCTGTTTTCCCACAGAATTTCACCTGGCCTCTGGCGTAGATCGTCGGCTTGTCTCGAACTGATCATCCGATATCCCGTGGTCCTACCAGGGCCGACCTTCAGCCGCTTGAAGTGCTCGAACTGAGACTTCCGGCTGACAAGTTCGGCGGTTACCGTGTCCTTGCCAGTAGCGGGAGCACCGTAAAGGATCAGGCCCGTTTTCACAGTGCGGCCATCTTGCTAAGCAGCTCCTTGGCTTGCTCCTGCAGCGGCCTAGCACCTGCGGAGTTGTCGACGCTTACGTAGGGGATCTTGGGCTCGAACATAAGGTCAAGGCCATCGAGGTACTTGGCCCAGTTCCCAAGCTTGTGATCATCCCGGGCGGCTCCACGACGACGGATATAGGTGTGCATGGTATCGGCATCGCAGTACACCCAAACAACCTGGAGAGTTCCGCTGTGCTCCGCCACCAAGGCGGCCAGACGATCACACCATGCTTTATCTCGCAGCTCCTTGGTGAAGGGCGCAGTCACGACCACCGACACCCCGCACTGCAAATTTTCCGTGAGGGTAGCCGTCAGGGCTTCGTACTCCGCAGGGCGGATTGCCGACAAGTAGGTATCCGACTCTCGATCGTGGGGCGACCGCCCCAACCGCTCTAGCGCTGCTTCGACCACAGGCCGTGTTGTTGTGTCTTTGTCGAGAATCGCCCAGCCGGTTTGACGAGCTAGAACGCGCCCGAACTCCGTCTTGCCCGATCCGGGATATCCTCCAATGAGGATTACTCGGGGACCTGACTTGTTCGGGGTTCCGCCGGGGTTGTGCACGATTCGGCTTGAACGAGCCCGGTTGATGACGAGCCCTTCGTCCGCCAGCATCGCCATTGCTCGATTGATCGTGGCAACGCTGGTGTTCCAGGAGTCGGCAAGAGCCCTGGTGCCGGGCAGCTGCCGCCCGTGCGCCAACCGCCCGGACTGGATGTCGTTCCGGATGGTCTGAGCGATGACGAGCGCGCTCGTCCCTCGCTGCAACTCGCCTCGGGGGTCTGCCTGGGTGCTCATCGGACTCCTTGTCTCGTACGACCTGCGGCCACGAAGAGTGCTCGAACCAACCTCGCAGGTCGATGTTTCCGCAGGTCAACAGGTCACTAACGTGAATCTGAGTGTATCAGTTGACGCAGACTGAACCAAACTGTTAGCCTCTGATCCAAGCTGATCCGCTCTGTTACAACGGATGCAGGGTTCATCAGGGCCAAAGTGCCCATTTCACCGACGACACAAGCACCAAGAGACGAAGGAGAACGAGCGAGATGCGGAACATCCCGGTGAATCTGGCTGGCTTCAAGCTGCGGGTGGTGGAGGAGCCGTCGATCAAGACGGACCAGGAGGGCAAGGTCAAGACGGCGTATGGGACCGATGACCCGCTGTACGTCGTGGCGGTGTTCGCCAAGCCGGTGGCGACGGAGGACGGCTACCGGGGCAAGGGTGAGGAACTGAAGATCACTCTTTCGACCGTCCCGGAGGGGATCGAGGAGGGCGACGTGGTCGAGCTGATCGGCCCGACGGTGTCGCACTGGGAGAACGAGGGTCGGTCGGGGTTGTCGTGGAAGGCGCAGGCCCTCAAGCCGGTCGGCGCGTAAGAGCCTTTGGCCCCGCCCCTTTCTGGTGGGTGACCCGTTCGAGTCGGGTCGGGGCGCTCATGTCGAAGGTATGCGAACTCGGTGAGGTTGCATCATCGGCAGATTGTTCATTGAGAATTACACAGTGGATACAACCTTGCCTAAAAACAGCCATTTTCGCTTCGACATGTGAAGGGAGGTTGCTATGTCGAACCTTGAACTTGTTCTTATTGTGTTGCTGGTTGCGTCGGCGTCGATGAATTACGGCCTGCTGCGTCGTGAGGCGCGTCGGGTGCGTCGGGTGTGGCGTCTGTCCGGTCGGGAGTAGCTACGGCTCGGTGGTTTCTATCCGCCCCTTGGAGCCTTGTTCCGGGGGTGGGTGGTGCTCACCGATTCGGGTGGGTCGGACCGGGAAGGGGCGGTGTATGGATTTGGTGCCGGAGCTTGTGAAGTCGTGGACCGGCCGGGCGAGGTATGAGGCGCTGGTGGGCAACGTGCAGGGCTTGGCGATGCTGCTGGATGGCGTCAACAGCCTGATTAAGGCGTGTGAGCCACCGCCGGGGACGCTGTACCAGTTCGCTGCCCGGGTCGAGGACCTGGAGGACGCACACAAGCAGGCCGTGGAATCGCTGCGGGCGTTTCACCTGCGGGTCAAGACGTACGAGGCGGACCTGATCGCTAAGCCGTGGAAGGTGAGTTGATGTCGTACCGGATCAGTGACACCTACGACGGTATTGATCAGGCGATGCGGCTGCTGCGGCGGTCGATGAAGGGAATGCCGGAGCGGTATCGCTACATGAAGCACTACGACGAGCTTCGTCGGTCGGTGGCGGTGCTGTTGATCCTCCTCGAAGAGGCGACACCGTGGATGGATGAGACGGACAAGGCGAAGCAGGCGACGACGACCGCGAAAAAGATGCTCGCGGCGGTTCGCTGACGGTAGTTGTTCGACGGAAAAGCCCGGGTTGGTGATCCGATCCGGGCCTTTCCTTGCCCGAAAACAGTAGCGACGGAATTGCATACGAACTGGTGAAGGTAGGTGCGGGAAATGGGTAAGCGTACTCAGGGGTGGGAATGGCGGGTCGCGGGGTGGGCCGCGCGGCACCCGGGTTTCGTGGCGACTCCGGCCGCTGCCGCTGCCAGCGTGGTCGAGTTCGGGCCGGTGACGACGGGTGGTGTGCTGGCCGGTGCGGTAGCGGCCGGTGTGGGCTGGTACCGGGGTCACCCGGATTCGTGGTCGACGGTGGCGGCCCCTCGGTTGCGGGCGGTGCGTCGCCGGTGGCTGTCGCGGGCCTACCTCGGGCCGTGGTGGGGCCGGGTGACGGAAGCGTGCAACCTGGTGACGGTTCACCGGACCACCGGGGTGATTAACCACCCTCGGATCATCCGGGTGCGGTCGCACTCGCCGTCGACGGAGACGGTCTACGTGCGGTTGTTGCTCGGGCAGACGCCGAAGATGTGGGAGGAAGCCGCTGAGGCCCTGGCCGTCGGGCTGTCTGCTGAGCGGGTGGGCGTCGAGCGGGTCCGGCCTCAGGTGATCGCGTTGGTCGTGCAGCGCTCGGAGCCGTTCACTGAGCAGATCATCCCGCCGGACCTGATGGCTGACTCCGACGCGGTGGACCTGTCGCGGGTGTACCTGGGCGAGACCGAGTACGGCACCGACTGGTACGCGCCGCTGATCGGGCAACACTGGCTTGTCGCCGGTGCCACCGGGTCGGGTAAGAACTCGGTGACGTGGATGGCGGCGCGGGCGTGCGCTCCGCTGATCCGTGACGGCCTGGTGCGCCTGCACGTGGTCAACCCCAAGGGCACCGAGTTGAACGCCCTTCGGCCGGTGTCGCACCGGTACGCCGAAACCGACGGCGACATCGTGGAAGTCATCCAGGGCTTCTGGGCCACGATGCAGGACCGCAAAAAGGTCTTGGCGGAACAGGGCCGGCGAACCTTCGCCATGTCGCGGGACACCCCGCTGGACCTCCTGCTCGTCGACGAGCTGGGCGCGGTGACCGGGTACGGAGACCGGTCCATGACCAAGGGCGCTCAGGCCGCGTTGCCGCTGATCCTGTCTCAGGCTCGGGCGCTGGGCGGCAGCGTGATCGGCGCGCTTCAGGAGCCCACCAAGGACGTAATCCCGCAGCGTGACCTGTTCTCCCTGCGGGTGTGCCTGCGGGCTACCTCGGCCGGGCACGTTGACATGGTGCTTGGTGAGGACATGCGGCGCCGGGGCGCGCTGGCCGACGAGATCCCAAACGTGCCGGACTCGGCCGGGATCGGCTTCGTCGTCAAGCAGCGGTCACGAACCCCCGTGCGGGTCCGGGCCGCGTACTGCGACGACAGCGACATCGCCGAACTCGTCCGTGTCGCCGGCTGGCCGGTCTCTGAACTGGCCAACGCGGGGCAGGGATGAACATGCGGCGGGCTACCAAACCGCCTCGGCCGGTTCGCAAGCTGAGCAAGCGCCTGGACGTGGCGCGGCAGCTTCACGACCTGGAGCAAGACGCCGCGCTCGACATCGTGGACATCGAACGGCTCCGAGTGAGCGTCACTCGATCCCTATGGGTGTTCCTGGCGGTCGGGTCGGTGTTCACCACCACCGGCGTCCAAGACTTCCTCGCCGGTCACCTCACCCCGGCCGACCCGGTCTGGTGGGGCTGCTGGGGAGTCGAACCCTGCCTGGTCGGCATCCTCATCACGATCCTGCGATGGGAAGCCGCGATGATCGCCCGGGGCATCGACATCGACTCCAAGGCGGTCGACTGGCTGAAGCGGTTCTTGCTCGGCTCCACGCTCGTGATGAACGTCGTGCCGGCGCTGTGGCCGCGTGAAGGCGGGATCAGCGCGGGAATGCTCGCGGCGCACTTCATGGTGCCGGTCCTCGTGTTCTTCCTCGCCGAAGTCATGCCCATCGTGCAAGCCCGATGCACCCAGGCACGCCGGGCCATCACCCTCACCAAACCCGAGAACAGCACGCCGGAACCCATCGACCCGGTCCCGGCCGCCCCGGTCGAGACTCCGGCTCCCCCGGTGGAAGCCTCACCCCCGGCCGTGTCACCGGTGACCCCGCCGGCGGCACCCATCGAGGCCCCGGCCGCCCCAGCAGAAACCCCGGCACCGGTCCCGGCTGCCGCCGTGGAGCTGGACGGGTTGGGCATCCCGGCCGGAATGCAAGCCCAGATCCGGCAACTCGTCGCCGGCTCAACCGCTCCGGTAACCGCCGTCGACATTCAACGCGCTACCCGGCTACCGCTGCCGATCGCGTCGAAGGTCGCTGACCGGCTCGCTCCGGTCACGGCTAACGGCTACGCGCACTGATCTTCGTACCTTCTCTCGCTCGCTCTGACCTGCCGTGCTCCTCGCTCCGGGGCACGGCAGGTCTGTCTTCGGAGGAGACCCCCATGGCATTACCACCTCGGCCCGTTCATGACGGTGAAGCGGCCTTGGCGCAGTGGATGCGTACCCCGGCCTACAAGCAGTGGCGCGCCGGCGTCGAGAGCGTCAAGGGCTGCCTGCAACCGGTCCGGCTTGTCGGCAAGTTCGAAGTCCGCCACCTCGGCACCGGTGACCTGATCGCCTCACGGCAGGGCCGAGTGTGGGCGTCCTGTGGTACGCGCCGCGCGGCGGTCTGCCCGACCTGCGCCGACCGGTACGCCGCCGACGCCTGGCACCTGATCCACGCGGGCATGTCCGGCGGCAAAGGCGTCCCCGACACCGTGGCCCGGTCCACCCGCCTGTTCGTCACCCTCACCGCCCCGTCGTTCGGTGCCGTCCACAACCGGCCCGACAAGCGGCCCTGTTCCTGCGGCAAGTGGCACCCGGACGGGTACCGGCTCCTGGGTAGCCCGGTCGACCCGGACTCGTACGACTACACCGGGGCGGTGCTGTGGCAGGCACACAGCGGCCAACTCTGGCACCGGTTCACCATCGCCCTACGCCGGGCCGTCGCCGCCGCCGGTGGCCTCACCGTCCGCGCATCCGGCGCGCACCTACGGATCTCCTACGCCAAGGTCGCCGAATACCAACGGCGCGGCCTGGTCCACTTCCACGCCGTCATCCGCGCCGACGGCCCGACCGGTCCAGACTCGGCACCCCCGGTATGGCTCACCCCCGACGTCCTGGCCGACGCGGTACGCACCGCGGCTTCATTCGTCCAGCTGGAGACCGCCCGCCCCGATGGGACCACGCTGGCTTTGCGGTGGGGCAAGCAGGTCGACGTCAAGGACATCACCGCCACCGACGTCGACATCGATGACGGAGACGACGACGGGGACCAGGCCGTGGCCGATACCCGGCTTGCCGGCTACATCGCCAAGTACGCCACCAAGGGCACCGGTGCGACCGAGACCGGAGACCGGCGTATCCGCTCGCAGATGCACATCGACCGACTGCGGGTCTCCGATCACCACCGGGCGATGATCCAGGCGGCGTGGGACCTCGGCGGCCTCGACCAGTACACCGATCTCAAGCTGCGTCACTGGGCGCACATGCTCGGCTTCCGGGGCCACTTCCTCACCAAGTCCCGGATCTACAGCACGACCTTCAAGAACCTTCGCGCGGAGCGTCGCGCGCATCAGCTTCAGACCGCGCTCACTGAGGCCGGTTTGCCCGATGACACCGACGTCCTGGTCGTCAACGACTGGCAGATCCTCGGCATCGGCTACGACTCGCCGGAGCAACTCGAACTCGCCACCGCGATCGGTGACCGCATTCGAACGGCCCGACAGCAAGCCAGGAAGGAGCCCCGATGACCACCCCCACCACTACCGAACGCCTGTGGAGCGTCAACGACGTATCGGCGTTCCTCGGCATCCCCGTCGGCACCCTCTACCAATGGCGTCACCGCCGCGTCGGCCCCCGCGCGTCCCGCGTCGGCCGGCACCTCCGATACGACCCCGCCGACGTGCGGGCCTGGTTCGACAAGAAGGCGGCCTGACATGCCCATCGATGACCTGTGGTACCTGACCAAACGCGGGCCAGACAAGAAGCGGCTGCCCTCCAAGCGGCATGGCCGGGGCAAACGCTGGCGGGTGCGCTACACCGATGCCGCTGGTGAACCCCGGGAGAAGCTGTTTGAGCGCAAGGTCGACGCCGACGCCTTTGACCTCGAATGCCGTTCGGGCGTCGCTGCGGAGGTAAAGGCTAAGCGTGAGACGGACCGACTCACTTTCGCCGAGTACGCGCAGCGGTGGAGGGAATCGCGCGAATCCGGGTGGGCCACGGAAACGCGACGGCGCATCCCGCAGAACTTGCGAAAGCACCTTCTCCCTGTGTTCGGCGCAAAGGCAATTCGCTCCATCAACCTGACCGACGTGATGGCCTGGCTTAGTCGGCTGCTCGATAACGGCACGCCGAAATCGTCGGTAAGCCTGTACTTTGGGCTGTTAAAAACCATCATGAACGCCGCTGTTATCGACAAGGTGATTGCCGACAACCCCTGTAACGGGGTGAATCTCGCCCAGATCCTGCGTGGTCTTTCGCGTGCGCCGAAGTGGGTTCCCACTGAGGACCAGGTTCTCAAGCTCGCCGAGGTAGTGCCGCGCCGCTTTCGGGCGGCTATCTGGCTGGGTGCAGGGGAAGGGCTTCGTCTCGGTGAGGTCTTGGGCATGGAAGCCGGGTCGCGCTGCGTGGACTACGACCACGGGGAGTTGCACGTCATCCAGCAGTTGCGACACTCGCCGGAGCACTTCGGCGGCTTCTACCTCTCGACGCCCAAGAGCGGATCGGTCGGAACCGTGGATCTTGACGCGGTGGTAGCTGAGGAGCTGGCCGCCCATGTGAGCGATGTCGGCCCCGTCGAGTTCGAGCTTCCTGACATCACGACGGGGGAGCGGCTGACTCGTCCGGTGGCGGTTCTGTTCACCTCGTCCCGGGGAAAGCTGCTGAACGATACCTACTGGTCGCAGTTGTGGGCGGAGTGGCGTGAGGCGGCCGGTTGGCCCAAGGAAGGCACCTTTCACTCCCTGCGCCACTTCTTCGCCACGACGCTGATGAGCAACGGTGTGGAGCCCCAAGAGGTACAGAAGGCGCTGCGGCACGCCAACCTGCGAATCACGCTGGAGACCTACGTCCACTGGCTGCCGAAGAAAGACCGGCCGCGCGGCCTGGTCGGCAGCCTCCTCCGGCAGGCAGACGGCAAGCGGCGGGAACCTTCCGCCGACCAGGTTCGAAGCTGAGTTGTGCCCTGGTTGTGCCGAATGATCTTCGTCGAGCGTTTGCCCTGGTCGGAGGCTTGCAGAGTGGGCCGCCTGGGACTCGAACCCAGAACCTAAGGATTAAAAGTCCTCAGCTCTGCCATTGAGCTAACGGCCCGCAGTGTCACCAGGTTACCCGATCACCCCGACTCGGATTGATATCCGCCCGGCCTGCGGCCCAGCGGGCACTTGCTCCTGTGCCCGCTGGGCTGCAAGCCGGCACTTGCTCCTGTGCCCGCTGGGCTGCAAGCCGGGGCAGGGCATTCGTCGGCGCCGATGCTGAGGGCTGCGGTGTGGGGCGCTCGCCAACGAGCGTTGAGCCGGTCCCGCCCACGCACGCGGGTGAGGTAGGGGCCGACGTCTGGCTAACGGGCACCGACGCTTATGGGGCTACGCAGAGGGTTTGGTGAGCGGACCCCGCCAGGCCAGTACGGCGATGAGTGTGCCGTCGCCGCAGTTCGCTGGCGAGCACGAGCTGGCCTGGAGGACGCCGAGCAAACTGCGCCAGCGTCCTCCGCTGGGTTCTGTCCTCAACAGGTACCCCCTGGCACCGCCGACTTCTTCCACTTGTGCCGTCAGGCTGCCGCCGCTCGCTCGGCAGACGTAGACGAAGTTGATGTGTCGGTGTGGTCCGACCTTGCGGTCTTCGATGTCCATCTCGATGATCGCGAACAGCGCCAGCCCCGATGGGCGGCTCGGGTACACCATCACCGTCTCGGGGTTAGCAACGGCTACTTCGACGCCGAAGACGACGACGGCAGTCAGTGGGGGTGGGAACCAGACGCGTACGTCAACGTCGTCTTCCACATGCGCAAGAACGACCGGCCCGAGGCCGCGATCCCCGACATGGTGACGACTGTCGGTCGCCTACTCTCCAGCCGGCCGGAGGACGCCGCGCTGGTACTAAACGGCAACTGGCTCCTGCTCACACGAGTCGCCGGGAACGTACGCAAGCACCGGCCATCGTGGTGGGACGACTACGGCGTCGCCGCCGTGGTCCTCCAGTGAGCAGACCCCGAGTGACTCCGGCGCTCGCCTGCCCTGGGTGACGACGTTCCCAGTCAAGGGTGACGGCGCAGCACCTGCCCGGCCGACGCACACCGGTCGGAAGGGCGCGGCCCGCCGTCCCCGGGCGTCCCGCCGGGTGCGACGAGGCTTGTGCGGGTACCGCCATGATGACGGTTATCGCATGTCACCAACCCGACACATTGTGGTTTCGGGGCACGCACCGCAGCTTCGGTCCGGCAGAATCCGAGCCGCCTGCGTTCACGGTCGTAAATGAACCAGGCACCACGACGGGGAGGGTCAGCATGGGGCTACGCCAGATCATAGGCGCGTCTGCGGCGGCGTCGATTATCTGGGCCGCGCCGGGCGCGGCCGCCGGTGCTCCGCTACCGGACCGGCTGCCCGGCGCGGCCGTCGTCACCTCGGTGGACGATCCGCCGGACGTCGAGGTTCCGAGTGATCCCGCGGAGCTGCCTCCGCCGCCGGAGGCCTCCATCTTGGAGAAGGAGCAGGCCGGGCTGATTGTCAACATGCCGGCGTCTTCCTGGGAGGAGTACGCCAAGAACGACTACCAGTTCACCATCGAACTGTGGCGCCGGGCGGTCTTCGACACCGAGGTACGCGCCGGCGCGGAGCTGGCGATCGGCACCTACGACCCGGAGACGCATCGGTGCGACGCCTGCACCACATTCGTCCGCACGAACATCTACGCCGCCAACGATCGGGACATCCGACAGGAAACCAGGGACCGGACGGCCGCGTTCGAGGCCCGCTATCGGCGCCAGGCGGTCGCCGACATCGTGGACTACACCTTCCCGGACGCGTCCGCGGTCGGCTCCGGCGACCGAAACTTCGCCTTCAACATCTGGGAGCACCTGCGCGCCACCAAGCCCTGGGCGACCCGATCGATCGCTGCGGCGGCCGCCGCGGTGACCGCAACGCCGGACGCCCGGGTCGAGTTCCTGACCTCGTTCGGGGCCGCCTACTTCTATCCGGACCAGGCCGACCACCTGGCCGACATCTACGCCGGTGACCAGGAGAAAAAGGCCGAGGCCGAGCGGCGCGCCAAGCGCAAGTACGCGGGCATCGCGGTCGGCATCTCGTTCGGCCAGCCGGGCAACGAGGACGAGTCGTGGTACCTGGTCAGCGACAGCGTTTTCCTGGATCGCCTCTACACCAGGATCGAGAATGACCCGTTCTACACGCTTTGCTCGCACGCCATCGCCATCGTGCTGTACGACGAGGGCCCGACCCAGTGGCGTGAGTTCATCAACAAGGGCATCCACGACGTAGCCGCGCAGGACGAGGAGCGCCGCCGCGTGGAGCGCTACGAGAAGATGCGCGCGGTCGTTACGGCCATTCGGGATGACGCGGAGCGGCAGGGGTTCAAGAATCGCGCCATCGCCGCCAACGCGGCGCTGGCGACCGGCAAGCTCAGTGCGTTGATTACCTTCGAGCAAACCTACGACCGGTTGCCGCCCGACTCCAGCGACCTGACGGCGTTCTACGACAACGGCACTGCGGCGTCGACGCTGTGGGTCTTCGGTCACGTCGGCCGCAAAACCGGCACCGCGCGCCGGGTGTGGAGCGCGCCAGCCGGGTGGCGGGCACTGAACGCACAGCCGGTCAACGGCGAGTTCGACGGCAAGGCTGGGCAGGACAGCGCGGTGCTCTACAAGGTAGGCAACTTCAACTACCGGCTCGAGGTGTTCGGCAACGTCGACGCCTTCACGGGCGCGCCGCGCACCGTCTGGGAACTCAAGCCAGCCACCTCGACCACCGGCCACACCCTACAGACACCGGTCGCCACCGACGTCAACGGCGACGGCCGCACCGACATCGTGGTCTACGGCACCGACGCGGCCAAGAAGCCGGTCCTCATCACGCTGTACGGCGAGGCGGGCGGGGCGTTCCGGCAGACGACTGCCACCGCGCCGGCCGCACTGGTGACGGGCCGGGCGGTGGCCGGCGATGTGAACGGTGACCGCAAGGGTGACCTGGTGACGTTCGTCCAGCACGCCACCAAGGGAGCCCAGATGTGGCTGGCCCTGGGCGCGGACACCGGTCTCGGGACGCCGGTGGAGCGCTGGTCGAGCACGTCGGTGAAGCTGGCTGAAGCCGGCACCCCGGTGATGGGCGACTTCGACCGGGACAACCGGGCCGAGGTGGCCATGTTCCGCAAGAAGTCAGCCACGACCGTAGCGGTGTGGCTACACGACAGCATCGCCTCGGGAACGGTCAGCTTCGCGGAGAAATGGACCTCACCGTCCGGCTGGACGTTCGACGCGCTGTTCCCGGTTGCCACCGACGTCAACGGCGACGCGCGTACCGACCTGGCGCTGATGCGCCGCGACGACGTCGCGAAGGCATCGGTCTGGGCGGTCCGGGCCAAGTCCGGCGGCTTCGACCCGGCGGTCCAGCCGTGGACCTCGGCGAAGGGCACCTGGCGGATGGCCAACACCCGGCTCTCGCGCTAACGCTCGGGAAGCACGGAAAGGGCCGGGTCACCTTCGTGGAGACCCGGCCCTTTTCGGTGGTCCGGCCTAGATTTCGTCGGGCCGGATGTGCTCCTCCGCGGCGAGCGCGTCGGTGACCACCTGCTGCCAGTACGCCGCCCGGTCGCGGGCGTTACGGGCGTCCCGCTCCCACGAGTCCCGGTTGGCCCGTGCCGGCTTGGTCATCGCCTTCCAGTTCGGACCGGACTGCCGCAGCGCCAACTGGTAGACCGCCGCCCACTGCCGCGCCTGCGCGTCGGCGGTCTGCTTGGCCGCCAACCAGCCAGACGCCGACGGCGCGGCCCCTGCGGCCACCTGCCCCCACGCGTCGGCCGCCTGCTGCTGCAACGCCTTCTGCGCCTCACCGCTGGCCGTCTCGGCGGCCGCCTGGGCCTCCAGGGCGGACTGCTTGAGCCGGTCCACCGCGGCGAACCAGCGCATCTCCTGGTCGGCCGTGGTCAACTGGAACCGCTCCACGTCGAGCTTGCCGAACCGCGCCCACGCGTACGTGTAGAACTCGACGATGTCGCTGTCGGTGGCCCCCGGCCGTAGAGCCCAGGCCGCGGCGAGCCGTACCTGCTCACCCTGCGCGGTGTCCCGGAGGGTGGCAACGTAGTCGCGGTCGTACTGCCTGAGCGCGGCGGCGTGCGCGCCGTCCTCGTCCCGCGCGCGTTGGTCGGCCGCCCGCGCCTCCTCCAACCCGAAGCGCACGAAGTACTCCTTCTCCGCGGCGGAGGCCGTTTTGGCGGCGTTCGCGGCGCTCCAGACCCACGGCGACGTCTCGTACGCGTGCGTGGCCAGCACCCGCGCGATGATGTGGTCGTTCATCGCGGCGTCCTGCTCGGCGCGCGTCGTTGCCTGGCACCAGCCAGCCGGGATGAACTCCTTCACCGCGATCTCGCCACGCGGCGAGTTGAGGGCGGTCAGGGCCGCGGCGCGCACCGCGCCGTAGGGCGAGGCGACCGCGAGGTGGGTGGCCAGCGACCGCGGCGTCAGCAGGTTGGTCAACGTCCCGTTCGCGAACTCGCAGGGATCGATACGGGCGTCGGCGGCGGACGCGGGCGTGCCCAGGGCGACGCCCGTGACAGCGGTAGCGGCGACCAGAGTGCCGGCCAGCCAGGTGCGGATCATGCTTTTCTCTCCCCGTTTCCGTGAAATTCAGACCGTCCATCGTGGCATCGGTCAAAACTCGACACTGACGTGTGTCGTTGTTCCGACTCGTCCGAATCTCGGCTGCGCATAGATCATGTCGTATGTTGAGGCGGCTCGCGGACCGGACGGGGGTCCGATGACGGACTGGAGCCGCATTGTTGAAAAGACGTCTGCGCCGCCTCGTGGTCACCACGATGGCGGCAGCCGTGCTGGTCGGCCTGACACCGGACGGCGCCATCGCCGCACCCCCGGCCCCACCGGCACCGGCACCGGCACCGGCACCGGCACCGGCACCGGCCAAGCCTGCCGGGCAGTCGCTGAACGATTTGTTCAAGTACCCGACGTTCGCGCCGAGGACAGCGCGGTCGGGCAGCACCGACGACGCCACATACCAGTTGATGTGCTGGTACGCCGAGGCACACGCCGACCCGGAGGTGCGGGAGGCGGCGGCCGCCGCGTTGGCGGCCGGTGACGCCGCCATCGTCGCGTTCCTGGCTCCCAACGGTGGCTACACCCAGGCGGTCAAGAAGGCGGCGCAGCGCCGGGAGAGGGCCGACCAGGCGCTGATTGCCGAGATCCGGGCCCTACGGGGTACGGGCGGTCCGACGTTCAACGCCGAGGTCGAGCGGGTCCTGGCGGCCACGGCGAAGCCGCGTGACCGTGAGGCGTTCAAGGCGTACGGCGGACAGATCGCCCGCGAGCGCGACGCTGAGCTGACCAAGCAGCAGGCGGATCGTGCCGCGGAGCTGCGCGGCCGCGTGCAGCTGATCATCGACTCCACCGACGAGGCGGAGAGCCCCAACGTGCACGCCGCCGCGGTTGACGCTCTGGCCGGCGGGGACGCGGCGGTCACGGAGTTCTTCGAGTGGGGTTTGGCGGAGGCCGGGATCCTGGACGCGGAGCTGCGTGAGGAGCTGACCGCGGCCCGTGAGGCCGAGCTGAAGGCGATCGAGGAGGCCGCCGATCTGGCGGTGCGCTCCCGCAAGGCCAACGAGGCGCGGGCGCGGCTGATTCAGGCCCACGGCGCCGGTGTGAAGGCGTTGCAGCAGTCCGCGAACGCGATGACCAGCGGTGCGATCAACGGCCGGCGGGCGGCGCAGATCCTCGAGGCCCGGGGCCCGCTGCGCGACCTGGAAGCGGTCAAGACGGCGGCCGCGGTGAACCTCACGGACGCCCGGAACTTCGCCACGGAGGCCAGGAACGCCGCCGCCGTCGCGCAGGACGCGGCGAACGTCCTGGTCAACGAGGCGAAGCTGCCCTACGGCACGGAGTGGGCCGACATGGCTGCGGGCCTGTCGTTGTCGGCCGAAGCGGCGCACCAGGCGACGCAGACCGCGGTGCACGCGATCGACGCCACGATCGCCACCCACAAGGCGCTCGGAAATGCCGAGGAGGCCGCCAAGCGCGCCGAGCAGGCGCGCCGGTGGAAGCTGCAGGCGATCCAACACAAGGACGCGGCCGCGAAGCTGGCGGCGGTGGCGAAGAAGCAGGCGGACGCCGCCGAGAAGGCTGCCGAGCGGGCAGACGCGCACCGCCGGGCGGCGGCCGCCCGGACCGCGGAGGCGTGGGAACACGCCGCCAGAGCGCGGAACCACCGCAACGAGGCGATCCGGCAGGCCGACATCGCCGCCGACCAGCGGGAGATCGCCGAGGCCGAGCGGGCTAACGCCGAGCGACACCACGCCACCACGAAGGCCCAGGCCGACGAGGCGCACCGGTTGCGTGGTCTGGCCGAAGTGGACAAAAACAACGCCGCCGCCGAACGTGTCCGAGCGGAGAGCGCGGAGGACAAGGCGCGCACCGCCCGCGACAACGCGTACACCCGGACGGAGAACGCCCGCCGTCTGAGGGACCTCGCCAGGGACGCGGCAGAGGAACGCGATCTGGCGCTGGCGCAGGCTCGGGCGGCGGAGGCCGCAGCAGCGGCCGGGCTGACCGGCCAGGACAAACGCGACGCCGATGCCAATGCCCTGGAAGCACGGCAGGCGGCCGACGCGGCCCAGCGGCATGCCGATACGGCCAGGGCGAACGCCGACGCGGCTACGACAGCGGCGTCGCGGGCGAGTGCGGCGGCGACTGAAACCGAACGGGCCGCGG
Organism: Micromonospora sp. KC721; assembly: GCF_004348355.1. NCBI lineage: Bacteria > Bacillati > Actinomycetota > Actinomycetes > Micromonosporales > Micromonosporaceae > Micromonospora > Micromonospora sp. KC721. The sequence continues at coordinate 43,174 of NZ_SMJY01000015.1, forward strand.
CCCGTGCTCGGCAGGCGGCGAGTCGGGCCGCTGCCGCCGCTGCTGCGTCCGACCGGGCGGCCAGCGCGGCCGAGGCGGAGGCGGCGAAGACCCGCCAGGCGGCCCGTGCCGCCGAGCGTGAGGCCGCCGCCGCAACGGCCCAGGAGGTCAAGGCGGCGCAGGCCGCACAGGCCGCGGAACGGGCCGCGCAGGGCGCCGCCACCGAGGCGGTCAAGAGCCTGTGGGCGGCCGACCGGACCCGCGACGAGACCATCGCCGCGACCAACGAGGCCGCGTCGGCCACTGTGCAGTCGGAAAACGCGTACCGCTCAGCGGCGTCGGCGCGCTCGTCGGCGACGGCGGCGCTGATTCCGGCGTCCACTGCGGTCGAGCTGCTGGCACCGTTCACGGCCACCGACATCAACGCAGTCTTCGCCACCCAGGTGTCGAACCTCGCCATCCAGATCAGCGAGGAACAGGCCAGAGCGGCCGAGACCCGCGCCGCCGAGGCGGACGCGGCCGCGGTCCGGGCCCGGCAGGCGGCCGAGGCCGCGCAAGCGGACATGAAGGAGGCGTACCAGGCGGCGGCCGACGCGGCGGGGTCCGCGGCGGCGGCGGCGCTGGACAATGCCCGGGCCAAGCGGGCGTCGTTGCGGGCCAAAGAGTCGGCGCGGTTGGCCCGGGACGCGGCGGCGAGCGCTCGCAACGCCGACGCCCAGGCCCGGCAGGACGCCCGGGAGGCGCGATCGGCCTCCAACCGGGCATACGAGGACGCGCGGATCGCCGGTCTCACCGCCAGCCAGGCCGAGAGCCTGGCCGCCGACGCGCGGGCCATGGCGGACAAGGCGCAGAAGGACGCCGACGACGCGCAGCGGTTCGCCCGCGAGGCCCAGAAGCACGCGACGGCGGCCGACACGGCAGCGGCCAACGCCGAGAAGTACGCGACAGAAACCGCGACGTACGCCGAGCAGGCCAACCGGTACGCCGACGAGGCCGAGGCCGAGGCAGCCCAGCTGGAGGCCGAGATTCGGGCGTCGGAAAACGCCGACCTGGACGGGGTTTTCGACTTCTCGCCCGCCATGCTGGCCGACGCGAAGGACTACCTGACCACCGAGCAGTTCGCCTCGATCGAGCCGTTCATCGCCGCATCTCGCGGCGACGCGTCGCAGTTCCTGGTGCAGTATGGCCCGCAGCTGATCGGCGACTTCTTCAGCGTCGACGACATCAAGGCCTGTTTCAGCGGCAAGATTCTGTCCTGCCTCATTCTGGTGGCCGAGCAGCTGGGTCCGGTGCGGGCGTTCAAGGCCCTGAAACTGCTCTACAAGGCGACGAAGTCGGTCAAGGCGTTCTGGGACGCGGTCAAGAAGGCCCGCAAGATCATCCGAAATGTCAGCAATAAGATCGACAACTGCAAGAAGGGCCTGATCAAGGACATCACCGGTGACCTCGTCGGCGCCATGGCCGGGGCCGGCGCTGCCGGACCAGGCCTGGTTCGGACCGCTGCCGGACCGAAGAAGAAGTGCAAGGTGCCGTCGACGACCCTCACGTGTGCCGACCCCGGCCCGCGCGACGACGATGACGAGCCGAAGTGCAACTGGCTTTTCCGCGGCACCACGCTCGGGTTCCCGGGTGGTGCCGGCACGGTGGCCAGCGGGGTGCTGCCCTCGTCATGGGACCCGGGCGTGGCGACGGTCTTCGCCACCGATTCCGACCGCTTCAGCGGGCAGGGCGTCGTGGTGATCGTTCCGGTCAGTAAACTGCAGGACGTCGTGAAGATGCGTGGACTCATCCCGCAGGAGGCGGAGGTTGGCCTCAAGATGTCGGCCGCCGACTTCGAGCGCCGGTCGACGATTATCATCCCGCTGAAGCGGGCCCGGGAGATCCTCAAAGGCATGGGCTTCCGAGTGCCCATCCGAATCTCCACGGCGGACATCTCCCCGGCGTTGCTCGACCTGCCGAAGCTGTCGCCTGAACAGATCGAGCGTTTCGTCCGGGAGGCAGGCAATGGCTGACCAGCCACAGTTGCAGCTCAACGAGATCGTCGAGTTGACGTCGGGCTCGCTGACCGCCACGGTGCGCTGCGTCGCCGGGACGGTCCGGCGGGGAGAGGCGGCGGACCTGGTACCCGCCGCCGCCGACCGGCCGGTCGCCGAGAACCTGACGATCTCCGCCATCGAGTACGCCGGCGGCATCCCGATGGACTTCGTCGACCTGGGCCGGACCGCCCTGGTCACCGTCACCGGTTCGATCGACGAGGCGGCGCTGCGGGCCGTGGTGGCCGGGAACGCCCCTGAGCAGGTGGTCCGGGCGGACCTGCGGCTCATCGTGCGCTGACCATAACGGCGAGGCGACGCTGCGCCGGGGTGGCACCCCGGCGCAGCCGCCAGCGCCACCGACGCCGGCCGTGCCAGCAGGCCGGGCGTGACCGACATTCACGCCGACCTTCAGTGTCAGGTAGCCGACGATCGACCTGTACGGGCACCCGCATCGATTTCTCGGCATTCATAGTGAGGGCTTCCCGTGATGCCCCTCCATAGACGACAGTCGGGCCGCCGTGTGCCCGAAGGAGGTTTCGTGAAGCGTTTCCGATTATCGGCGCTGCGTACGTTCCTGGCCGCGAGCCTGGTTCTGGCCGGATCGATGGCCGTGGTCCGGATCAACGCCGCCACCGCCGCTGGCCCGCTGTCCGAGGCACGGGACGCGGCGGTGCGCCTCGACCGGCTCGTGCAGCACAACCCGGGGGCGCGGAAGCTGGCGCCGAACGCGGTGCGGCTGCCCGACGGGGTGGTCCTGTCCTTCCCGATGGCAGGAGTCGCCGAGGACAAATGCTCGTACGAGGACGTGTGCCTGTTCGAGCACGAGAACTTCGGCGGCGAACGGCTGCGGTTCAGCCTGTGCGCGGTGTACGAGCTGCGTCACTACAGCCTCTCCGACGGGCGCCTGTGGAGCACCCAGGTCAGCAGCGTCATCAACCGCCTGCCGGCGGGCAGCTGGACCCACATCTGGCACAAGGGTGGCGCCCCGCCGGCTGAGGAGGGCATGGCGAAGTGGGAGTTGCTGCACTCCTCCCGCGCTGTGGCCGCGGACCAGCCGGCACAGCAGTTCCCGACGGTCGGGTGGAACGACCGGGCCGAGGTCGTCAAGCCCGCCCGGATACCTACCGCTCAATGCCTCTAGGAGAAGCCGTGCGTTTTCGTCGTCGTACCCTCAGCGCCCTGCTGGCCGGGGCACTGATAGCCATCGGATTCGGAGTCGGGCCGTCCGCTGAGGCCGCACCCGATGACCGCCTGCAGCGGTTGCTCGCTCACAACCCCGGATCGCGGCTCGCCGGCCCGGACTCGATCATCACCGAGCAGGGCGTGACCCTGTCGCTGCCGTCGTCGACGAAGGCGAACGCCAAGGCCGCCGGCGTGCCCGACACTCTCTGCTCGTATGAGCACCTCTGCCTTTTCTCGGACGCTGAATTCTCCGGAGAGAAACTCACCGTCGGCACTGACTGCGATGTCTTTCCGATCTGGCAGCTCAAGATGTCCAACGGCCGGTACTGGGGCAACGAGGTCAGCAGCTACATCAACAACCAGAAGGCCGGCACCTGGGCCTTCATGTGGAACAACTACGGCGCGATCGACACGGCGGACCGGAACAACTGGGAGCTCATCGAGGGCTCCAGGGCAGCCGGCAAGGGTCTGGCCCAGGGCGTCGCCTGGATGCCCAGGAACGACATGGTCAACGTGGTGCGACCGTGTCCCGGTCCGTGGTGACCCGACCGACCAGCCCACCGTCAATTACTCGTTGCACTTCTTCGGGGGATCCGATGAGCACACCGTTGACAATCAGGTTACGTACGAGATGGGCCATTGCGGTCATCGCTTTGCTGGCCACCATCCTGACGGTTCCGGCCCTGGCGGCCGCCGCCGAGCAGAAGAAGCCGAACAGCGCGGTACCACTGCCCGCGCCCACCGCCGCCCCGTCGACGAGCGCCGGCTCGGCGAAGGACACAACCGGCCGCGGCACCTCGCGCACCCTGGCGATCTCCGACGACGGCACCGTCCCGGCCGCCAGTGACGACGAGAAGCTGAGGGCGGCACCGGTCGTCGGGTTGGACCTGTCGCAACCGAGCAACCCGCTCGGCTTCGCCGACCGGGACTTCGTCTTCGAACTGTGGCTGCTCGCCAGGCCGGGCACCGAGGTCAAGGGTGCTGCGCTGCTCGCGCTCGGTGACTGGGATCCGGACCTCCAGGCGTGCGTGGCGTGCAGCCTCTACATCCGGCGCGGCATCCACGAGGCCGCCGGCCGTGACCTGCACAACGAGATCCGGGACCGGCAGAACGCCGAGGTCGCCGAGCGGCGCCGCACGCGGGCCGCCGAACTCGTCGAGCTGCCTGTGACGCCGCGCCTGGTCGGCTCCAACGACCGCGACTTCGTCATTGCGCTGTGGTCGTTCCTCAAGGACAACAAGGCCGAATTCACCGGGACCATCGCTGCTGCGGAGCAGGCGTTCACCACGACTCCCGCTGCCTTGGACTCCTTCCTGAACGCCGGTCTGGCCAACGAGTACGCCACCGACCAGCGCCGTCTGATCGCCGAGGCCGCTGACAAGGACGAGGCGCAGAAAGCCGAGTCCAACCGCCGCTTCGACCGCAAGAAGGCGGCAAACGCCGTCGGCGTCGACATCAAGGTCGACGACGAGGCATGGATGGCCAGCACCGACGACGTTTTCCTCCGCGACGTCGCCCGCCGCCTCAAGGGCGTGCCGTTCTGGTCGCTGACCTATGCCAAGCTGGCCGACGAGGTCCTCAACGGCTCTCCGGAGTCCTGGCGAACGATGATCGCCACCGGCATCTACGAGCAGGTCGAACTCGACCGCCTACGCCGGAACAAGGAAATCATCGACGGCTACAAGGCCCGGGTGACCGAGGTCCGTGACGCCGCCATCCGCGACGGCTACAAGAACATCGCCCGGGCCGGCACCGCTGCCCTGGCCAGCAACTCGATCAGTGCCCTCTGGTCGTACCTGGAGAAGCGCGAGTCGCTGCCTCCGGACGCCACGGAGATGACGCTGCTGAAGGCGGCCGGCACCAACACCACGGCCGTCATCAACCGTGGCCAGCTCGGCCGCTGGTGGAGCACCGACCGGCAGGTGTACAAGTCCGGCTCGAGCTGGGACTTGAAGAAGTCGCGGCCGTACAACGGTGACTTCAACGGCGACGGCAAGCGCGACGTGGCCGTCCTCTACGGCGCGGGCGCCTCCTGGCGGGTCCAGTTCTTCAGCAACATCGACGCCACCGCGCCGACGCCGAAGCTGGTGTGGGACTCCCCGGCCAACTCCGCTGGCAAGGGCTACGACCTGAAGTCCGCCGCAGCCGGCGACATCAACGGCGACGGCCGGACCGACCTGGCGATCTACGGCAAGAACGCGGCCGCCAAGTCGGTGCTGCTGACGCTGACCCCGGCGGCCAACGGCACCTGGGCGGCCAAGGAGATCACCGCTCCGGACGCGCTCGTCGGCGGCCGGCTCGTCGCCGGTGACATTAGCGGCGACAAGAAGGCCGATCTGATCACGATCAACCAGGATGCCACCAAGGGCATGCAGATCTGGGTCGCCCTGACCTCCGCCGCCGGAGCACCCGGCACTGCGGTGGCGAAGTGGGCCGACAAGAACTTCTCGGTCAGCACCACAACCGAGCCGGTCGTCGCGAATTTCAACAAGGACGCCGTGGCCGAACTCGCCCTCTTCCGCAAGGAGAAGGAGAAGTTCTCCGACAACGGCGCCAGCCTGCACCTCTTCTCGAGGCTCTCTGGCACGGTCGTACGCAGCGAGGCGTGGCGGATCGAGGGCGGCCTGGGCGCGGCGAAGATCATCCTGCCGACTCCTGCGGACGTCAACGGCGACGACTACGTCGACCTGCTGGTGCACTACGCGATTGTCGACGACCAGACGCGGACGTATGTCGTGCTCAACAGCGCCAGCGGCTTCAACGTCATCAAGCAAGCCGGCATCGACAGCAACAAGATAGCCGACCTGCGTATCGCTCGCTGACGTCCACGGCGGGCACCCCCAAAGGGGGTGCCCGCCGTGCTGTGCGGCGGACCAAGCAGTCGAAGATGCCGACGACGTCAGTACGGCGGCGAGAAGTACCGGCCGGGTGCGCTCGTTGCGGATGTCGCTTCGGTCGGCGCGGCGTTGCTTGCCGTGGCGCGTACCGGCAACCGGATACTGGCCGAGGCCAGCCCGGTGGACCGGATCTGGGGCATCGGCCTGGCCGCGACGGATCCACGCACGTGCAACCCCGCCCAGTGGCGCGGCTTGAACCTGCTCGGATTCGCGCTCATGCACGCCCGCGCCCAGCTCGCCACGGGATGAACCTGAAGATTCGCGCGCATCACGTGCGACTCGGTGCCCGACAGTTCCGAGTCATCCGCCCGGCCGACGCTGTGCCCCGGCACGGCCCTGACCGACAAGAACCCGTGGTACGTGCTGGAACTCAACGCCCGCACCGCATTCACGATGATGGGTCTGGCGAGTTGTCCGCGCTCGTAGTCATCGCAGCCCTGACACCTCTCGAGCCGCCGCTGGGTAGTCGCGCAGGATCCGTTCGATCTGCTCTCGATCGTCGAGGGTCAGCAGGCGTCTCTCCCGCATATACCGCTGCTGCGCGGCTAGTAGGTCATCACGCTCGGCGGGGTCCTCGGTACGGCCCAAACGACTGCTGTAGGCCGCGATCACCGAGCCGATCACCGCCCTCGCCAACTCGAAGTCGGCGGCCTGCTGCTCACTCCACGTTCCCAGGTTGTCAAGCCACCCTCCATTCCGCCCCCGGCCATCCTCAGCCATCCGCACTCCCTCCCCTTCGCTGTATGTCGATGTCAATCTATGCTTCACCTCGACCCATAACCGGAGGAAGACAGCATGAGCCGCGACTTCCTGAACCACGTGGTGTGGCGCAAGAGCAGCCGCAGCCTGAACGAGAACGCCCAGTGCGTCGAGGTCGCGCTGACCCCGCACGCGGTCGGCATCCGTGACTCCAAGGACCCCGCCGGTCCAGCCCTGGTGGTGGACGCCCCCGGGTGGACGATGTTCATCGGCGCGATCAAGCACCAGGGTTTCCGCCCTGGCACGTGAGGCCTGTGCGTAACCTGGCAGCCATGATCGAGCGGCTCGGGGTGGCCGTGGGGTTCTGCCGGTCTGGGCCGCGTTCATCAGCCGCCGGCCCTGGCCGTGGCGACCGACTCGACTCGGCTTCCGGCCCTCGCGTCACTGTGCGAGCCGCAACGAGAGTCCAACTCGCCACTACCTGCTCGATCGCCGCCGGATACTTCGCCCGACCGAAGCCGGCAAGGGGCAGTCACGGCTCCGATTGCGCCTGAGGTCGCCCGATCCAGTGTTCCAGGCAGGCGATGTGGTGGGGGCCGAGGCCGTGCTCGGTGGCGGGGGCGATGAGCAGGGCCTCGATACCGCGGCGACCCAGTTCATCCGTGTAGGACCGAATGCGGCTCGTCGGCGGGCGGCCATCGAGGTCGTCGTCGACCCAGGCGAGCCGGGTGATGCGCGGGTTGTTCGCCAGCCACGCATTCAGCGCCGGCCATTTCGGCCAGCCTTCGGCGGGGTGCAGGTCGATCTGTTCCCAGTCGTGTCCAGGGAACGGCGGTCGCATCGCCCGGCGTGCCTCGGGCAGCCAACTCGTGAGCCAGACCGGAGTCACGTCAGGCAGTGCGGCGAGGCGGTCGAGCGCGGCGCACAGCGCCGGCGGGACGCGGACCGGCCGAAGGACGGCACCGACCTCCACCAGTCCGCCGAATGGACTGACCTCCGACGCCGGGCAGACGACCCCGTCGATGTCGAGGACGAGGACGGTGTGCACGGAGTACGACGGTAGCCCGAACGCGCCCAGGCATCAACAAGATGTTGACAAACAGGTTGTTGAAAGGCATGGTGGTGGCATGACCGGAGGAGCGGCGGACCAGGCGGCGGGCGCCGCCGAGCATCAGGCCCGGAAACGGTTGATGGCACGTGGCGGCCACGAGCTGCCACGGCTGCCGTGGTTGGCCGACGGCCAGCCGCACGACGCCGTCACGCTGATCCGCCAGGCATTGTGGCGGGCCAACACCGACCGGAGTGCGCTGGAGTTGCCCGAGGACCTCCTCGCCGCGATCGCGTTGCTGGCCGCCGGGCGCAGCGAACTCGACCAGCTTGAGGCAGGACTGTTGTTCGTCGCCCGCGCCGAGGGGCTGACCTGGGCCCAGATCGCCGATGCGCTCGGCGTGCGGACGGCCCAGGCGGCGCAGCAGCGGCACGACCGCGTTGTCACCCGGCTCGGTGGGCGTTCGTGAGCGTCGTCCCGCTGATCGAGGCGGATGCCGCCTGCGGTCGCAAGGCGTACGCCCTGGCCACCCTGATGCGTGCCGGCCTTCCCGTACCGGACGGGTTCGTCGTCACCGACCCGGCCACCGACCCGGGGCGGATTTCGGCGTCCCTGCGCCGGCTGGCGGCCCGGGCGGTCGCGGTCAGATCGTCGGGCAGGACCGAGGATTCCGGGACGGTGTCCTACGCCGGTCAGCTGGAAACCGTTCTCGGCGCCCGCGTCGTCGACGATGTGCTGGCCGCGATCGGGCGGTGCGCCGCCTCAGCCGGCACCCAGCGCGCACGGGCCTACCAGACCCACCTCGACCTCGATGGTGAGGCGAGGGTCCCGGTGATCGTGCAGGAACTCGTCGAGGCCGACCACGCCGGCGTGCTCTTCACCCGCGACCCGCGGACCGGCGACGACACGGTCGTGATCAACGCCTCCTGGGGCCTCGGTGAGTCCGTCGTCTCCGGCACGGTGGTTCCGGACGAGGTCACCGTGACCCCACCGGCGGACACGGTCCGGGTGACGATCGGTACCAAACAGACCCGGCTCGACCTGTCCGACCAGGGTCTGGTCGGCTCGCCCGTCGCAGAGCCGGACCGGGTACGGGGCTGCCTGACCGTCGGCGGGATCGAGCGGTTGGTCGCGCTCGGCCGCCGGTGCGAGGCCCTCTTCGGTCGGCCTCAGGACGTGGAATGGGCGGCAGCCGACGGCCAGATCTGGCTTGTCCAGTCACGTCCCATCACCACACTCCAGGCGTCGCGGACGCCGGCAGGCGACGCGGGCTCCGGCCACGTTCTCGCCACCGGCGTACCGAGCAGTCCCGGCCAGGCGCTCGGTCCGGCGCGGCTCGTGCGCTCGGTCGACGGGTTCTCGCGGGTACGGCGCGGCGACATCCTGGTGTGCCGTACCACCGATCCGGCCTGGACACCGCTGTTCCGCCTCGCCGCCGGCGTCGTCACCGAGACCGGTGGCATCCTCAGCCATGCGGCGATCGTCGCGCGGGAGTACGGAATCCCCGCCGTCGCCGGCGCCCGCGACGCACTGCGCCGCATTCCCGACGGATCGCCGATCACCATCGACGGCGCACGCGGCACGATCACCGCAAGGCCCTCCTGATGGCCCACCAGTCGCCCACCGATCTCCTCGTGCTCCACGCGGTCCGGCTCAAGGGATTCGCCGACACGGAGGCCGTCGCGGCGCGTTTCGAGCTCGACGCCCGGCAGACCACCGAGGAACTCCTCGATGCCCAGGCCCACGGTTGGGCAACCCGGTCCTCCTTCGCCGACCTGGTCGGGTGGTCGCTCACCGACGCCGGCCGGGGGCAGAACGAGAGTCGGCTCCGCGCCGAACTCGACGAGGTCGCCGCGCGCGCCGCGGTGGCCGGTGTCCACGAACGGTTCCTGCCGCTGAATGCCGAGGCGGCGCAGATCTTCACCACCTGGCAGCTCGGTGCCGGGCAGGATCCCGACATCCGCCGGCTCGCCGACATCGCCGAGGCGCTCCGCCACCTCGAAGACTGCCTGACCGCGCACCTGATCCGGTTCACCGGCTATCACGGCCGGTTCGCCGAGGCACTCGCCCGGGCCTGCGACGACCCGGCCTGGATCACCGGCATGGAGGTCGACTCCTGCCACCGGGTCTGGTTCGAGCTGCACGAGGACCTGGTCGCCACGCTCAACCTCTCCCGGTGAGCGAGGCGCGGGACATGGTGCTGGTGTCGCGGTCGAGGTGATCGACCCCCGTCCGCGGTGAAGTGCGGTGTCGGCTGTTCGGGACGGCACAGCATGGCGTAAACGGGGGATACCGGCGGTCGGGCCCGGGGCGACAGGCGTGGTGGGGCCCGGGCGGGGAACGGAGGGGGCATGAGGATGACCAGCACCCCGGCCGTCGTGGCGTCGAGCGAGGTGACCGGGCCGGACGGCGTACGGGAGCCGGGCGGTGAGGTGCACGCCTGGCAGCCCGGCCAGAACTCGACCGTCTGTGGCCTCCAACTCAGTCGTACCCGGTTGCGCCGCTTCCCGCACGTCCGGTTCGAGTACACCGCCACCGACCAGCTCACCGAGGCCGACCCGGTGAGCTTCGTCTGCCCGCGCTGTCTGGCCGCCACCCAGGGTCGCCGCCGGCAGGAGAAAGCCTGGGTACGCCACTCGCCGCGGCCCTGATCGGTGCCGGGGTTGGCACCCGGCACAGCGGGTACCGCAGCCGGTATGCGGATCGTGATCGTGGGAGCCACCGGCAACGTGGGGACGGCGCTGCTGCGCCGGCTGCGTCGGGAGCCGGAGGGGCAACTGGTCGGGGTCGCCCGGCGACCGCCCGGCCCGGACGCCGGTGCGCCGTACGACGGGATCCAGTGGCACGCCTGCGACATCGGGGCGCCGGACGCGGTCGGGACACTCACCGCGATCTTCGCCCGAGCCGACGTGGTGGTGCACCTGGCCTGGCAGATCCAGCCCACCCACGACCAACGTATCCTGCGCCGGACCAACGTCGGCGGCAGCCGCGCGGTGAGCGACGCCGTCGTCCGGGCCGGCGTCCCCGCCCTGGTGTACGCCTCGTCGGTCGGCACGTACGCACCCGGGCCGAAGGACCACCCGGTCAGCGAGCGCTGGCCGGCGACGGGGGTGGCCGGGTCGTCGTACAGCCGGGACAAGGCCGAGGTGGAGGCGATGCTCGACATTCTGGAGGCCGAGCATCCGTGGCTGCGGGTGGTCCGGCTGCGCCCCGGTCTGACCTTCCAGCGGGACGCGGGAACCGAGATCAGCCGCTACTTTCTCGGCCCGCTGGCTCCGGTGCGGCTGCTGCGTTTCGGGCGCCTCCCGGTCGTACCGGCGAACCGGCGGCTGCGGATGCAGGCGGTGCACGCCGACGACGTCGCGGACGCGTACGCCAGGGCGATTCTGGGTGACGCGCGCGGCGCGTTCAACGTCGCCGCGGACCCGGTGCTGACCCCGGAGTTGGTGGCCCGGCACTTCAAGGGCTGGACGGTGCCGGTGGCCGCCCCGGTGCTGCGGGCCGCCGCCGCGCTGACCTGGCGGGCCCGGCTGCAACCGGTCGACACGGGTTGGGTGGATCTGGCGTTGAACGTGCCGCTGATGTCCAGTGAGCGCGCCGAGTCCGAACTCGGCTGGCGGCCGACGGTGGACGCGGTTGCCGCCCTGAAGGATCTCTTCGCCGGCATGGCGCACCGGGCCGGCACCGGTTCGCCGCCGATGAGCGCCGCCCCCGATCTCCCCGGCCGCCCCGCGGCGCTGCTCAGGTCCCGCC
>NZ_SMJY01000160.1:0-14813 GCF_004348355.1 Micromonospora sp. KC721
CGGCACACCCACCCCGCTTTGTCCCGCCGGCCACAGTGACGCACTTTGATAAACCGCGGCGGGGCCTCGTACACCACTTTCCCAGCAGGTACCCGTACACTCTGGCGGGCGTGTGGCGTGGCGCACCTGCCCCACGACGGCCGCGACGGCCCGAGGCGCCGGTGACGACCAGGGTAGAGGAAGGGGAGCACGGGTGGCTTCCAGCAGGGACCGGCAGCGCAAACTGGCGCGGGCCAAGCTCGACCGGCAGTTGGCCCGGCGGGCCGCCGCCACGCGGCGGCGTCGACAGATCCAGGCCGGCGTGGGCGCCACGCTCGTCCTGGCGCTGGTCGTGCTCGGGGCGGCGTGGGGTCTGGGCGCCTTCGACCGGGAGCCGAAGCGGGACACCGCGCAGGAGACCTGCCTCTGGACACCCCAGGACGCCACCGCGAACACCAACCTCAAGGACGTCGGCACCCCGGCCACCACCGGCCTGCCCACCTCTGGCACCCGGCCGATGACCATCACCACCAACCAGGGCGGCCCGGTCACCGCCGAACTGGACCTCGCCGGTGCGCCCTGCGCCGCGGCCAGCATCGCCCACCTGGCCGGCCGGTCGTTCTACGACAACACCACCTGCCACGAGATCACCAGCGAGGGCGCGTTGCGCTGCGGCGACCCGAGCGGCACCGGCCTGGGCGGCCCCACCTACTCCTTCTACAGCGAGAACGTCCCCACCGCGCCCGAGGCGAGCCCGTCGGCCAGCCCGGCCCCCGGCCAGCCGCCGGCGTACCCGAAGGGCACGGTGGCCATGATCGGCAACCCGCCGGGCGCCAACGGCAGTCAGTTCCTGATCTTCTTCAAGGACTTCAACCCACCCCAGCCGGCGTACCCGGCGGTGGGGCGGATCACCGGTGGGCTGGACGTGATCGAGAAGATCGGTGCCCTCCCGACCGTGGAGAATGGGGCCGGCGAGAAGGTCAAGCCGAAGACCGACGTGGTGATCCAGAAGCTCACCGTCGGCGAGCCGAACGAGGCCGCCCCGGCACCGACGAGCCCGGCCTCGGGCGCCCCGTCGGCCAGCCCCAGCGCCGGCTGAACCGGACAGACCACCGTACGCGGTACCGACCGCGCAGATACGTCCAGGAGGAGTGACCGTGACGTCCACGAGAGAGCGGCAGCGCGCGGCGGCGCGGGCCAAGCTCGAACGGGAGATGGCCGAGCGCGCGGCCCGGGCCCGCAAGCGCCGGCAGACGCAGGCGATCGTCGGGGCCGGTGCGGTCCTGCTGCTCGTGGTCGCCGGCACCGTCTGGCTGGTGACCACGCTTGGCGGGGACGACGACAAGAGCACCCCGGCGGCGAACGCGTCCGCGTCGGCCGCCCCGGGCACCTGCGTGTGGAACGAGGTGCCGAAGGAGCAGCGCAGCCCGACGACGAAGGACGTCGGACTGCCGCCGGCGACCGGCAACCCGACCACCGGCAGCGAGACGATGACGGTCGAGACCGGCTTCGGCAAGATCAACGTCAAGATGGATCTGACGAAGTCGCCGTGCGCCGCGGCCAGCTTCAAGTACCTGGCGAGCAAGAAGTTCTTCGACGGCACGAAGTGCCACCGGATGTTCCCGGGCATGCTGCAGTGCGGCGACCCGAGCGCCAAGGGCAAGGGCTACCGCGAGACCGACGGCACCGGCGGCCCGTCGTACCGGTACGCCAACGAGTACCTGCCGACCAACGACCGGCCGGCGTACCCGTCCGGCGTGGTCGCGCTCGCCAACAGCGGCCCGGACACCAACGGCAGCCAGTTCTTCTTCATCTACCAGGACGTCCAGCTCAGCCCGGACTACATGATCCTCGGCAAGATGGACGACGCGAGCATCGAGGTCGTCAAGAAGGCCACCGCCGCCGGCCACGACGGCGCGTTCGACCCGAGCCCCGGTGGCGGCCACCCGAAGAACGACATCGAGATCAAGGCGCTGACGGTGTCGGCCTCCTGAGGTACCGCGATGACAGCATTGGGGCGGCCGGCCGGCCGCCCCAATGCTGTCTCTACCAGCGGACGATCAATCGGCCGTTCCTTGTCACCTCATCCGGCGGGGGCACGGTAACGCCCCCGGGCACCCATCGATGCGACAGAAGGCCGACGCTACGCCCCCGAGGTGACCCGGTAGGCGTCGAACACCCCGTCGACCTTGCGTACGGCGGCCAGCAGGTGGCCCAGGTGCTTCGGGTCGGCCATCTCGAAGCTGAACCGGCTCACCGCCACCCGGTCCCGGGTGGTGGTGACGGTGGCGGAGAGGATGTTCACCCGCTCGTCGGAGAGCACCCGGGTCACGTCGGCGAGCAGCTTGTGCCGGTCCAGCGCCTCGACCTGGATGGCGACCAGGAAGGTGGAGGCGGAGGTGAGTTTCCAGCTCACCTCGACCACCCGCTCGATCTGCGCCTTGAGGTCCTCGGCGTTGGCGCAGTCGTCGCGGTGCACACTCACCCCGCCGGAGCGGGTGACGAAGCCGAAGACCGTGTCCGGCGGCACCGGGGTGCAGCAGCGGGCCAGCTTGATCCAGACGTCGCTGACGCCCCGCACCACCACACCCGGGTCGTGGCTGCTGGCCCGGCTACGCGGCGGCCGGGTGGCGACGGCGGTCTCGGCGATGTCCTCCGCCGCGCCCTCCTCGCCGCCGTAGGTGGCCATCAGCTTCTGCACCACCGACTGGGCGGAGACCTGGCTGTCGCCGACCGCCGCGTAGAGCGAGGCGACGTCGGCCAGGTGCAGGTCCCGGGCGATCGCCATCAGATTGTCCGAGGTGAGCATCCGCTGCAACGGCATGCCCTGCTTGCGCATCGCCTTGACGATCGCGTCCTTGCCGGCCTCGATCGCCTCCTCGCGCCGCTCCTTGTTGAAGTACTGGCGGATCTTGGTGCGCGCGCGCGGGCTCTTGACGAAGCCGAGCCAGTCCTGCGTGGGGCCGGCGGTGTCGGACTTCGAGGTGAAGATCTCGATCACGTCGCCGTTGGACAGCGTCGACTCCAACGGCACCAGCTTGCCGTTGACCCGCGCCCCGATGCACTTGTGCCCCACCTCGGTGTGCACCGCGTACGCGAAGTCGACCGGCGTCGACCCGGTCGGCAGCGGGATGACGTCACCCTTCGGGGTGAAGACGTACACCTCCTGGCTGGACAGGTCGAAGCGCAGCGCGTCCAGGAACTCGCTCGGGTCCGCTGCCTCCCGCTGCCAGTCCAGGAGCTGGCGCAGCCAGGTCATCTCGTCGATGTGCGCCGGCGGGCCGACGATCTGGGTGCCCTTGTGCTCCTTGTACTTCCAGTGCGCGGCGATGCCGAACTCGGCGGTGCGGTGCATGGCGTACGTGCGGATCTGCATCTCCACCGGCTTGCCGGTGGGTCCGATGACCGTCGTGTGCAAGGACTGGTACATGTTGAACTTGGGCATCGCGATGTAGTCCTTGAACCGGCCCGGCACCGGCTGCCAGTTCGCGTGGATGACCCCCAACGCGGCGTAGCAGTCCCGCACGGTGTCGACCAGGATCCGCACCCCGACCAGGTCGTAGATGTCGTTGAAGTCGCGACCCCGCACGATCATCTTCTGGTAGATTGAGTAGAGGTGCTTCGGCCGGCCGGTGGTCTCCGCCTTGATCTTGGCGGCCTTCAGGTCGGTCTGCACCTTCTGCGTCACCTGGCGCAGCAGCGCCTCCCGCTGCGGCTGGTGCTCCCCGATCAGCCGGTTGATCTCCTCGTACCGCTTCGGGAACAGGGTGCCGAAGGCGAGGTCCTCCAGCTCCCACTTGATGGTGTTCATACCGAGCCGGTGGGCCAGCGGGGCGAGGATCTCCAGCGTCTCCTTCGCCTTCTGCTCCTGCTTCGGGCGGGGCAGGAAGGTCAACGTCCGCATGTTGTGCAGCCGGTCGGCGAGCTTGATGACCAGCACCCGCGGATCCTTCGCCATGGCCACGACCATCTTGCGGATCGTCTCCGCCTTGGCCGCGTCACCCAGCTTGACCTTGTCGAGCTTCGTCACGCCGTCGACCAGGAGGGTCACCTCCGGGCCGAAGTCGGCCCGCATCTGGTCGAGGGTGTACTCGGTGTCCTCGATCGTGTCGTGCAGCAGCGCCGCGACCAGGGTGGTGGTGTCCATCCCCAGGGTGGCCAGGATGGTGGCCACGGCCAGCGGGTGCGTGATGTACGGGTCGCCGGACTTGCGGTACTGACCGGAGTGCCAGCGCGCCGCGGTGTCGAACGCCCGCTGCAACAGCCGGGCGTCCGCCTTGGGGTGGTTCTCGCGGTGCAGCGCGATCAGCGGCTCCAGCACCTCGCTGACCTGCGAGCTCTGCCAGGGCGCGTTGAACCGGGCCAGCCGGGCCCGCACCCGCCGACCGGTGGGTGCGTGGGACAACGCGAAGCCGGTGCTCGACGAGCCGTCGCCGTCGACGGACGGCAGGGCCGTCCCCGCGCCGGCGGGACCGGTCTCGGCGGTCGTGCCGTCACCCGTCACCCGGGCCGGCGGGTCGCTCCTCCGCTCGGTCACCGAGTTGTCAGCGTCGCCTGTCGGGTGCACCGTGCCCTCCACCGGAGGGACGACATCGTGGGACACCGGCCTCCTCACCGCTCGCCGGGAACGCGCCGACCGTCCGGTCGACGCCCTCTGCAACCGACCCGTGGGCCGGCCCTGTTCCGCGCCGGCACCCTCGCCGGTGCGGTCCTCGCGCCGCCCGGACGGTCGCCCGTCCGCTCAGCAAAGGGCAATGCTACCCGTACGGCGGGGGCGGTGCCCCTCCGCCGGACGGACGGTGCCGCAGCCAGCCGGCAACCCGCCGGTCAAACGGTCAGCAGGGCATGGACAGGACGCCCGGCGAGCCGTTCGCGCCCGCCCAGGAAGCCCAGTTCCAGCAGGACGGTGAAACCGGCGACCGTGCCGCCGGCCCGCTCCACCAGATCGAGGGTGGCCTCGGCGGTGCCGCCGGTGGCCAGCACGTCGTCGACCACCAGCACCCGGTGCCCGGCGGTGAAGGCGTCCTGGTGGACCTCCAGGGTCGCCTCCCCGTACTCCAGGGCGTACGACGCCGAGTAGGCCGGCCGGGGCAGCTTGCCGGCCTTGCGTACCGGCACCACACCCACACCCGTGGCGTACGCGATGGCCGCCGCGATGACGAAGCCCCGGGCCTCGATGCCCACCACGATGTCGAACGAGTCGCGCCCGTGGTGCGCGACGATCCCGTCGATCACCGCACGGAACACCTCGCCGTCGGCGAAGAGCGGCATCAGGTCCTTGAACATCACGCCCGGCTTGGGGAAGTCCGGCACGTCCAGCACCCGGCTGGCCACCAACCGGGCGACCACCGGGCCGCTGTCTCCCCGTACCCCGGTGCTGTGGGTCTGCGTCACGGTGTTCCTCTCGTACGACGACGGCGTCCTTCCTGCCGTTGGCACAGCATGAAGGACGCCGTCGGAGCGTCAGCTATCCGGGTCGCCGGTCAGCGGCGCCGGCTGCCACCCGGCCGGTTGCCACCGCCGGACCGGCCGCCGCGGGCGGCGTTCGACCGCTTGCCGGCTGGCCGGGCACCCGCCTTCGGCGCGGCGCCCGCCAGTGCCGCCTGCGGGTCGATCGCGTCGGCGTCGCCCTCGGCCGGACGCGGCGCCCCCTTCGGGGTGATCTCACCGCGGGCGATCGCACCCCGCCGGGACAGCACCCGCTTGTTGTGCGCGGCGATCCGCGGCTCCTGGTTCTTCAGCCAGACCAGCAGCGGGGTGGCCAGCAGGATCGAGGTCAGGAACGCCACCGCCATACCGACGAAGAGCACCAGACCCAGGTCCTTCAGGGTGCCCGCGCCGAGCAGGCCGGCACCGATGAACAGCAGGCCACCGACCGGGAGCAGGGCGACCACCGAGGTGTTCAGCGACCGCATCAGCGACTGGTTCAACGCCAGGTTGGCCGCCTCGCCGTACGTCTGGTTGTTGTTGGCGGTGATGCCCCGGACGTTCTCCTGCACCTTGTCGAAGACCACCACCACGTCGTAGAGCGCGAAGCCCAGGATGGTGAGGAAGCCGATGATCGTCGACGGGGTGACCTCGAAGCCGACCAGCGAGTAGATGCCGGCGGTGAGGATCAGGTTCATGAACAGCGAGACGATCGCGGCGACCGCCATCCGCCACTCGAAGCGGATGATCAGGTAGACCGCCACGACGAGCACGAAGATGACCAGACCGAGCAGTGCCCGGGAGGTCACCTGCTGGCCCCATGCCTCGCTGACCTGGTTGCCGCTGATCTGGTCGGCGCCGATCCCGAACTCCCGGGCGATCTCCTCCCGGACCTCGGTCGCCTGTTCCGAGCTGAGCTGCGTGGTGCGCAGCTCGTAGTACTGGCCGCTGGTGCTGCCGACCTGCTGCGCGGTCACCACGTGGGCGTCGCCGGCCGTGGCCGCCAGCGCCTCGTTGACCTTCAACTCGGCCTGGTCCAGGGTGCCGACGCTCGCCGGCACCTGGAACGAGTTGCCACCGGCGAACTCGATGCCCAGGTCGAACTTGAGCGTCGCGAAGCTGAGGATCGAGATCAGGACCAGCACGCCGGCCAGGGCGAACCAGAGCTTGCGGCGACCGACGATGTCGAGCCCGGCCTCACCGCGGTAGAGCCGGCTCGCGAGACCACCTTCACCAGCCATCTCAGGCCTCCTTGACACGCGGGTTGCGGGGGTTGGCCTGCTCGGTCCGGGCCGGCAGTGCCCGACCGAGACCGCTGACCCGTGGGGAGAGGAACGCCCGGGTCCGGGCGAACATCGTCATGATCGGGTGCCGGAAGAGGAAGACCACGACCAGGTCGAGCACCGTGGCCAGACCGAGGGCGAAGGCGAAACCCTTCACCGTGCCGACGGAGACGACGTAGAGCACCACCGCCGACATCAGGGTGATCGCGTTCGCCGATATGATCGTCCGGCGGGCCCGGATCCAGGCACGCGGCACCGCGCTGCGCGGGCTTCGCCCCTCCCGGATCTCGTCCTTGAGGCGCTCGAAGTAGATGACGAACGAGTCCGCCGCCACACCGAGCGAGACGATCATGCCGGCGATGCCGGCGAGGGTGAGGGTGAAGCCGATCTGCCGGCCGAGGAACACCAGCGCACCGAAGACCAGCAGCGCCGAGAGCACCAGGCTCAGGAAGATGACCGAGCCGAGCAGCCGGTAGTAGAAGAACGAGTAGAGGATGACCAGCAGCATGCCGATGCCGGCGGCCAGCAGACCCGCCCGCAGGTGGCTGTCGCCCAGCGTGGCGGTGACGTTCTGCTGCTCCTGCGGCTCGAACGTCACCGGCAGCGCACCGAAGCGCAGGTTGCCGGCCAGCGCGTTGGCGTCCTTCTGGTTGAAGTTGCCGGTGATCTGCGAGTCGCCGGTCAGCACACCCTGGATCTCCGGCGAGGAGACGATCTTGTTATCCAGCACGACCGCCACCCGGCACTTGCCGTCCTGCCCCAGCGCCGACGCGTCGCAGGCGTTGCCGGCGTTGTTGAACGCCTCCCGGGTCAGCTCGGTCCACTTGCCCTGGCCGTCCCCGGTGAACTTCAGGCCGACCACCCACTGGCTGGTCTGGTCGAGCTGGGCGTCGGCGTCGGAGACGTCGGTGCCGAGCACCTTCGCCACGTCGAGCAGGTTCTTGACCGCGCCGCCCTCGCAGGCGACCGCCCGCTGCTTCTCGTCCTTGACCGAACCGGCGGGCCGGGCGTCCAGCTGGGCGCAGGTGATCGTCGGGACGTTGAACTGCATCTCCGGCGTCAGCACCGCCACCTCCTGCGGGGAGAGCTGGCCGAACGGCTTGAGCTTCTCCGCCAGGGCGGGGTCGGCGGCGAGGTCGGCCGGAGCCTGCAGGCCGCTGGCCGCGGCCCAGGCGACGGCGCCGACCTTCTTCTCGACCGCCGCGCGCTGCTGCTGGATGCCTTGCGGCACCGGTGCGGCACTGGCGCTCGGCGAGGCCGAAGGGCTGGCGCTGGGGCTCGCCGCGGGAGCGCCGCCGCCCTGGCCGCCGGCGCCCGGCGAGGCGGTCGCCTTCGCCGAGGCACTGCCGGACGGCTTCGGTGAGGCACTGCCCGAGGGCTGCGGCGAGGCGCTGGCCGACGGCGACGGGGCCGGGCTGGCGATCGCGCCGCTCCCGTCGGTGATCTTGAGTACCTTGCGGAACCGCAGCTCGGCCGCCGTGCCGACGTCGTCCAGGTTGCGGTTCTCGCCGGGCAGGGAGATGACGATGTTCCGGTCGCCCTCGGTGACCACCTCGGCCTCGGCCACGCCGTAGGCGTTGACCCGGCTCTCGATGATCTGCCGGGCCTCTTCGAGGTTCTCCGCCGTCGGCGGCCTGCCGTCGAGGGTGTTGGTGGCCTCCAGGGTGAGCCGGGTGCCGCCGACCAGGTCCAGGCCGAGCCGGGGCTCCAGCCGGTCCTTCCAGCCGCCGCTCGCCCCGCCCGAGAAGAACACCAAAAGATAGAGGACGACGAAGATGAGCCCGAGTACGGCGAGCTGCCGCCCGGGGCGCATCTGTCCCTGAGGTGGTGCCACGGCTGTCCTGTCTCCCTGTAACGGTCGCGCCGCCGGTGCGGCGGCGGCGAGGTCGGACCGGGTGGCCCGGCCGACGCGCTCCACGGAGCCGGTGCCGACGGTCGGCGGGACCAGCCGCCGACGCCGCGGAGGCGTCGTACGGGCGGACCCGCCGCTCCGGCGTCGGACGCCGGCTCACCTGTCCAGTTGTCCGGTCACCCCGCCCGGCCGTTGCCGGACGGGCGGGGTGCTGTTCACTCCTTGACGGCGTCCGCGTCCCCGGTGACCGGCTCGCTCGTCGGCTCGGTGCTCTCGGCCCTGGTGACCACCCGGGCGATGGCCGGCCGGGCGTAGCGGGTCTGCACGCCGGGAGCCACCTCGAGCAGCACGGTGTCGTCGTCCACGCCGGTGACCGTGCCGTAGAGGCCGCCGATGGTGACCACCTCGTCCCCGGCGGCGAGCCCCTTCTGCATGGCCTCGGCCTCACGGCGGCGCTTCTGCTGCGGCCGGATCATCATGAAGTACATGACCCCGAAGAGCAGGGCGATCATGAGGATCGGCGTCAGACCACCGGCGCCTCCGCCGGTTTGTGCGAGGTAAAGCACGGTGTGCGACCTTCCCATTGGCCCCTGTCCGGCGGCGAAGCGCCGGAGCGGAGGCGGATTCTCACATCCTGTACAGACCGCGGCGAGTCTAATCCCTGCGCCTGAGAACGCCGAATGCGGTGCAGATCACGTTCGGATCACGGCTGATCGGGCGCAGCGGAGAACAGATCGGGCGCGGGTGGGGCATCGGTGCCAAATGTACCAGTTGGTGGGGTCCGACCCAGGTGCCGCCAGGCCGCCTCGGTGGCCACCCGGCCCCGTGGTGTCCGGGCCAGCAGACCCGCCCGCACCAGGAAGGGCTCGCAGACCTCCTCCACGGTGTCGGGCTGCTCCCCCACCGCCACGGCGAGCGTGGAGAGCCCGACCGGGCCGCCCCGGAACGAGTCGACCAGCGCGGTGAGCACCGCCCGGTCCAGCCGGTCCAGGCCGAGCGCGTCGACGTCGTACACGGTGAGAGCGGCCCGGGCGGTCTCCAGGGTGACCACCCCCTCGGCCCGGACCTCGGCGAAGTCCCGGACCCGGCGCAGCAGCCGGTTGGCGATCCGGGGCGTGCCCCGGGACCGGCCGGCGATCTCGGCGGCCCCGTCGTCGGTGATCGGCACGCCGAGGATCCGCGCCGAGCGGTGCAGCAACGTCTCCAGGTCGGCCGGAGAGTAGAAGTCCAGGTGCGCCACGAAGCCGAACCGGTCCCGCATCGGGCCGGTGAGCAGCCCGGACCGGGTGGTGGCGCCGACCAGGGTGAACGGCTCGACGTCCAGCGGGATGGCGGTGGCGCCCGGCCCCTTGCCCACCACCACGTCGACCCGGAAGTCCTCCATCGCGCTGTAGAGCAGTTCCTCCGCCGGCTTGGCGATCCGGTGGATCTCGTCGATGAAGAGCACGTCGCCCTCGGCGAGGCTGGTCAGGATGGCCGCCAGGTCGCCGGAGCGCTCGATCGCCGGGCCGCTGGTCACCCGGATGCCGGCGCCCAGCTCGGCGGCGACGATATTGGCCAGGGTGGTGTTGTGCACCACGAAGTCGTTGACGGTGAAGGTATGGTCGCCGTCCACGGTCAGGCATCGACATTCGTGGAGGCCCACCCGATCCACGGAAACCACCCGGTCGGCGGCGAGCCGCTCCTGGAAGCGGTCCCGACGTGGCGCCCATCCCGCGAGCCGCTCGCCCCGCGCACCGATGATCGTCATCCGCTGGACGAAGCGGGCCACGTCGTCCTGACTGGTGATGCTCAGCCGCCAGGACTCGTGGGGTCTGCCCTGGTAACGCCCCCGCTTGAGCTTCAATCGGGACTGAACCCCCAGCCGTAGCAGCAGGTGCTGCACGTCCTGGAGGAGCCCTCGGGAGACGCTGTAGTACTCAACCACGACGTCGTAGCGGTCGCGCCCACGCCGGCTGACCGAGCCGTCACAGGCGAAGTACGCGGCGAGGAACGCCGACACCTGCCAACTGTCACCCCGGAAGACGAAGTCCGGCACGCGCTTCTGCCAGGCTGTCTTGTCGAGGAGGCCGTGCTCTTCCAGCCACGGTCGTAAGCCACTGATCCGGATCAGCGAGCTCCGGGCGCTGTTGGGTCTCGTGGTGTGCGGGTGACCAAGCTGGTCGCACGTCGCCCGGAAGTCCGCCAGGACGTCCTCGTCCCCACCGGTGAACGTCACCTGGTTGGTGGTGCACCCGTCACCGATCAGATACCCGGCGAGCTTGTACTCCGCGAGGTCCTCGGTGGCGTCGGCGACCAGATCGGGGCAGAGGACGTTCGCCAGATAGTCGTCCTCCGTGAGGTCTCCGGCCTTGGCCCAGCCCTCGGGCGTCCAGAACGGGTGGTCCGGCGCCGCGACGACCTCCCGTCCGCTGCCGGTACGGATCCGGACGCAGTCGAGTTCGCCCTGCTCGTGGACGGCTGTCACCGCCGCGCCCTCACCCGTCCGGGTTATGACGCGGTCACCGACGACGATGTCGCCCAGCCTGCGCCGTGATCCGTCCTCCATGAGCACGAGCGCATCCACGGAAACGGGCTTCCCGAGGCCAGGCGGCCCCGACAGGAGAATGTGGTCGGGTGGGGAGCCGCGCCGCATCGCGCCCTGGAGCAGCAGGTCGAGCTGGTCGCGGACCCGGTGCTGGGCGATGAACTCGTCCAGTCGCTTCGGCCGGACGCTGGCCTCCGCGTCCAGCTCGGCGTCGCTGACGTACGCCGAGACCAGGTCGTCGCCCGTCACCGGTGCCGGCCCAGCAGCCGGATCGCCTGCTTGAGCAGGACCGGCACGGGCGGGGTCTCCCCGTCCACGGTCTCCGCCACCGCCGCGACCGCCTGGTCCGCCTGGGCAGCCGTCCAGCCGAGCCCGACCAGTGCCTGGCGGACCTGCTCGGGCCACGCCCCACCGGTGACCCCGGCCGCGCCGTCCGCACCGACCGGCACCGGACCGATCCGGTCCCGCAACTCCAGCACCAGGCGCTCGGCACCCTTCTTGCCGATCCCGGGGACCCGGGTCAACGCGGCGGTGTCGGCGTTGGCGATGGCCTTGCGGACCGCGTCGGGGGTGTGCACGGCGAGCACCGCCTGGGCCAGTCGGGGGCCGACCCCGCTGGCGGTCTGGAGCAGCTCGAAGAGCTGCTTGGCGTCGTCGTCGGCGAAGCCGTAGAGGGTGAGCGAGTCCTCCCGGACGACCAGGCTGGTGGCGAGCCGGGCCGGCTGACCGACCCGCAGCTCGGCGAGGGTGCCGGGCGCGCACTGCACCGCCAGGCCCACCCCGCCGACCTCGACCACCGCGTGGTCCGGACCGGTCGCGATCACCGTGCCGCGCACGCTGGCGATCATCGTGCTCCTCCTCGTCGTACCCGGTCGGCGGCGGCGGCCAGCTTCGACCGGGTGCCGCCGCGCCACACGTGACAGATGGCCAGCGCCAGAGCGTCGGCCGCGTCGGCCGGCTTCGGCGGCTCGGGCAGCCTTAGCAGCCGGGTCACCATAGCGGTCATCTGTTTCTTGTCGGCCTGACCGGAACCGGTCACCGCCGCCTTGACCTCGCTGGGCGTGTAGGTCTGCACGGGCAGGCCGGCGCGCGCGCCGGCCAGCACCGCGACCCCGCTGGCCTGGGCGGTGCCCATCACGGTGCGGACGTTGTGCTGGCTGAAGACCCGCTCGACGGCGACCGCGTCCGGCCGGTGCTCGGCGACCAGGTCGGCGAGCGAGCGGTCCAGGTGCAGCAGACGCAGCGGCAGATCCTCGTCGGGGTCGGTGTAGACGACGTAGTAGGCGACCAGGGTGCAGGGCCGGCCCGGCACGCCCTCGACCACGCCGACCCCGCACCGGGTCAGCCCCGGGTCGACGCCCAGCACGCGCACGCCGCCTCCCTCCCAGCCGCCGGCAGTACGTGTGTTCGACACCCTACTGGTGCCCGCCGACGGCCGCCGGACCGGACACGCCAACCGGACACGCCGGGCCGTCAGCGGGGACGCATGCCTTCCAGCACCCCGTCGACGATCCGCTCGGGGAGGACCCGCTCGTCGAGTTCCGGATGCCAGTGCAACATCCGCTGCATCAGCATCGGGCCGGTCAGCAGCGCCATCGCCACCTCGATGTCGAGGTCGGCCCGGAGCTCGCCGGTGCGGACGCCTCGTCGCAGCACCTCGCGCATCAACTGCCGGCGCGGCTCGATGATGGTCTGGTAGAGCTGGTAGTTCTCCGGGCTGCGGTTTACCTCCGGCACCAGGCAGGGCATGATCTTCGCGGCGCGGGGGTCGATGTGACGCCCGACCGCGCCGACGAGCTGCACCAGGTCGTCCCGGACGGAGTGGCCGGCCGGCTGCGGCACGATGCCCTTGAGCCGGCGCAGCGCGTCCAGCAGCAGCGCCTCCTTACCCGGCCAGCGCCGGTAGATGGTGGCCTTGCCGACCCCGGCGCGGGCGGCGATCGCCTCGATGGAGAGCGTCTCGATGGTGCTGCCCTCGGCGAGCAGGTCGAGGGTGGCCTCGATGATGGCCTCGTCCGCGGTGGAAGTCATGTCGGACATTGTCCCGAACCTAGGCGGTTGCGGCCAGTTCCCGTTCGCCCACCGGCGCGCCGGCCGGCCCGGTCGGGCGGCCGGGCATCCATCGCAGCACGACGAGGATGCCCAGGGCGGCCACCACCGAGGCGAGCCCCGCCGCCCAGTGCATGGCCGACACGTACGACGCGTTGGCCGCCGCGATGAGCGCCGGCCCGGCCGGCCCGAGCTGGGCCGCCGCCGCGTACGCGCCGGAGACGGACTCGGTCGCGGCGTCGCGGGCCGACGGCGGCAGCGCGTCGACGGCGCCGGCGATGTCCGCGCGGTAGAGGGCGGAGAGCAGCGCGCCGAGCACGGCCACGCCGAGCGCGCCGGCGACCTGCCGAACGGTGTTGCTGACCGCGGAGCCGACGCCGGCCTTCTCCCGGGGTAGCGCCGACATGATGGACTCGGTGGCCGGCGGCATGATGTTCGCCATCCCGGCGCCCTGGAGGAAGAAGAACACCAGGATCGCCCAGATCGGGGTGGTCTCCGAGACGAAGGCGAAGGCGCCCAGCGCGACCGCGGTCAACACCAGCCCCACCACGGCGACCGCCCGGCCGCCGTAGCGGCGGACCATGGCGGCGCTGCGCGGCGCGAAGACCAGTTGGGCCCCGGCGAAGGGCAGCAGGAGCAGGCCGGTCTCCAGCGGGCTGTAGCCACGGACCAGTTGCAGGTAGAACGAGCTGAAGAAGAAGAGGCCCATCGCGGCGAAGAAGACCAGGCCGACGATCACCACGGGCGCGGCGAACTGCGGCACCCGGAACAGTCGGACGTCCAGCGACGGGTGGTCGCTGCGCCGCTCGTGCAGGACGAACAGGGTCAGCACCGCCAGCCCGCCGACGACCGAGAGCCACACCAGCGGGCGGCCGAAGCCGTGCTCACCGCCGTCGATGATGCCGTAGGTCAGCGCGACCAGGCCCACCACCGAGAGCAGCACGCCGAGCACGTCCACCCGGCCGGGGTGCGGGTCGCGCGACTCGGGCACCAGCAGCGCCACCAGGACGACACCGAGCGCCACCACCGGCACATTGATCAGGAAGACCGAGCCCCACCAGTAGCGCTCGAGCAGCGCACCGCCGAGGACCGGGCCGATCGCCACGGCGAGGCCCACCGCGCCGGCCCAGACGCCGATCGCCCGACCCCGTTCCCGGGGATCGAAGACGTTGGAGATGATCGACAGAGTCACCGGCATGATCGCCGCGCCACCCACACCCATCAGCGCGCGCGCCGCGATCAGCTGGCCGGGGGTCTGCGCGTACGCCGACAGCAGCGACGCCAGCCCGAACAGCACCAGCCCGATGAGCAGGAACCGACGCCGCCCGGCGCGGTCACCGAGCACTCCGCAGGTGAAGAGCAGACCGGCGAAGACCAGGGTGTACGCGTTGATCGCCCACTCCAGCTCGCCCTGTGTGGCGCCCAGGCCGTGCACCGGGTCGGCCAGAGTGCGTAGCGCGACGTTGAGGATGGTGTTGTCGAGCACCACCACGAGCAGGCTGACCACCAGCACGCCGAGGATCGCCCAGCGCCTCGGGTGGCCGGTGTTCTCGTACGGTTCCATGCGGAATCTCTCCCCCGGGTCGTCCACGCCGTGAAACACGGACGGGACTCGTAACAGCGCTCCCGAGCCTAGGGCGAGTCTTTTCGATACGGAACCGTCTCGTATCGTTTGTGACGGGCTTCACCCACGCCG
>NZ_SMJY01000161.1:0-14712 GCF_004348355.1 Micromonospora sp. KC721
ACCCCACGCCTGCTGCGAAGGCTAGTTCCCCCGACGGCCCGCCGTCACCGGCGATCGGTGCGGCCGCCGGTGCCGGTGCGGGTCAGCCCGGACGGCGGGCGGTCATCGCGATGGCGTCCCACTTCCGCGCCCGGACCACCCGGGGACGCAGCCCCAGCGTGCGCAACTCGCCGTCCAACGCGTCCACCTGGCTCTCCCCCACCTCGACCACCAACCGCCCGCCGGGAGCCAGCCAGTCCACCGCCCCGGCCGCCACCCGGCGCAGCACGGCCAGGCCGTCCACCCCGCCGTCGAGGGCCACCAGCGCCTCGTACCGCCGTGCCTCGGCAGGCATCAGCGCCACCGCCTCCGTCGGCACGTACGGGGCGTTCGCCACCACCAGATCCAGCCGGCCCCGCCAGGCGGCTGGCAGCGGGTCGTACAAATCGCCGTGCAGTACTTCGACGGGTCGGCCGGCGAGGTTGCGGCGGGCACAGGCCACGGCCGCCGGGTCCAGGTCCACGGCGGCGAGCCAGCGCGGAGCCAGCCGCGCGGCCAGCGCCAGGGTCGTCGCACCCGACCCGCAGCACAGGTCGACCACCGCCGGGGCGGGTCCGGCCAACGCCGCCGCGGCCGTCACCAGCAGGGCGGTACGCGCGCGGGGCACGAAGACGCCGGGCGCGACGGCGACCCGCAGCCCACAGAACTCGGCCCAGCCGAGCAGGTACTCCAGCGGCTCACCGGCGATCCGCCGGTCGACCAGGGTGGTCAACGCGGCCGGGGTGTCGACGGCGGCGATCAGCAGATCCGCCTCGTCCTCGGCATAGACGCAGCCGGCGGCGCGCAGCCGCGCGACGAGGGCGGGACGGTCGGGGTGGTACGACGATGCCATGGGATACCTTCGGGGAACGCTCGGCGGCGCTCCCGCCGTCGCTACCGTGGCGACAGCGACGCGGAGAGGAGCGCCGGCCCTGCTGGCTGCGGGATCGGTCTCACCTCCTCCGGTCGGGGCCCGTTCGGGCCGGCCTCACCATAGCGGACCGGCCGGCCCCGCGGCGTCCAGCGCGGCGGCCACGTCGGCCACCAGGTCGACCGTGTCCTCCACCCCGCAGGAGAGCCGGACGAAGCCCGGTGCCGTGTCGTCACCCCATTGTGCCCGCCGGTCCACGGTGGTGTGCAGACCGCCGAACGAGGTGGCGGCGGCGACCAGCCGGGACGCCTCGACGAACCGGGCGACCCGAGCGGCGTCGCCCAGGTCGAAGGAGAGCACCCCGGGCATCCGCCGCATCTGCGCCGACGCCACCCGGTACGCCCGGTCCACCGGCCGCCCCGGCCAGCGCAGCCCGGTCACGTCGGCCCGCCCGGCGAGCAACTCCGCGACGGCCGCCGCGTTCGCCGACTGGCGGGCCAGCCGCAGGTCCAGCGTGGCCAGCGACCGGTGCGCCAACCAGGCGTCGAACGCGCCGGGCACCGCGCCGGTGGTGGTACGCCAGGCGGTCAGCGTCTCCAGCAACTCGGTCGAGCGGGCCGCGACGTAGCCCAGCAGCAGGTCGGAGTGGCCGGTCAGCGCCTTGGTGCCGGAGGCGACGACGAGGTCGGCGCCGAGGTCCAGCGGGCGCTGACCGAGCGGGGTGGCGGTGGTGTTGTCCACCACCACCACCGTGCCGGCGGCGTGCGCCGCGGCGGCGAGCACGGCCACGTCGGCCACGTCCAGGCCGGGGTTGGCGGGAGTCTCCAGCAGCAGCAGCCGGACCCCGTCGAACGGCGGGTACGGCCCGGCGGTCGGCACCAACCCGACGTGGACCCCGATCGCCGCCAGCGTGGCGGCGGCGAAGGCGCGGACCGGGAAATAGCCGTCGGCGGGGAGCAGCACCCGGTCGCCGGGGCGCAGCAGCGCCAGCAGCAGCCCGGTGACAGCCGCCTGCCCACTGGCGAAGACCCGGCACTCGCCGCCCTCCAGCTCACCGATGGCCGCCTCCAGCAGCCGGCGGGTGGGATTGTCCGGCCGGCCGTAGCCGTTCGGGCCGGCGGCGGGCCCCTGCCACGGGTCGAGGTGGTACGGGGCCGCGAAGACCGGCCCGGGCAGGAACGGGTCACCCGGGGCGGGCTCGGGCAGGCCGGCGCGCACGCAGCGGGTCCCGTCGTGCCAGTCACCGCTCACCCGAGATCGGCCTCCGCTTTTCGCACACTGGGCGCGCAGAACCCGTTCACTCGTACGACTCGGGTTTGGCGGTCCGGCTCATCAGGGCGTCCACGGCGAGCCGCGGTTCCATGCCCTCGTGGCAGATCCGCTCGATCTGCTCGGTGATCGGCATCTCCACCCCGTGCGCCCGCGCCAGATCGCGGATCGACAGGCAGCTCTTGACACCCTCGGCGGTCTGCCGGGTCGCCGCCTGCGCCTGTTCCAGGGTCTCCCCCCGCCCCAGGTGCTCGCCGAAGGTGCGGTTGCGGGCCAGCGGCGACGAGCAGGAGGCGACCAGGTCACCCATGCCGGCCAGCCCGGCGAAGGTGATCGGGTCGGCGCCCAGCGCCACGCCGAGCCGGGCGGTCTCGGCAAGCCCACGGGTCATCAGCATGGCGCGGGTGTTGTCGCCGAAACCCATCGCCGTGGCGATGCCGTACGCCAGGGCGATCACGTTCTTCACCGCGCCGCCCAGCTCGCAGCCGATCACGTCGTCGTTGGTGTACGGCCGGAAGTACGGCGTGCGGATCGACGACTGCACCAGCGCGGTGCGGCGGGGGTCGGTGCCGGCGACCACGGTCGCGGCGGGCTGCTCGGCGGCGATCTCGGGCGCCAGATTGGGACCGGAGACGACCACCACCCGGTCGCGGGTCACCCGGGCGGTCTCCACGATCACCTCGCTCATCCGCTTGGTGGTGCCCAGCTCGATGCCCTTCATCAGGGAGACCAGGGTCGAGTCGGGGGCCAGGTGGGGCGCCCAGTCGGCGAGGTTGCCGCGCAGCGTCTGGGACGGCACCGACAGCACCACCAGTTCCGCCCCGGCGATCGCCTTGACGGCGTCACCGGTCGCGGTGACCCGGTCGGGCAGTCGCACGTCGGAGAGGTAGTCCGGGTTGCGCCGCCGGGTACGGATCGCCTCGGCGACCGACTCCCGGCGCGCCCAGATCGTCACGTCCCGGCCGGCGTCGGCCAGAATCTTGGCGAAGGCGGTTCCCCAGGAACCCGCCCCCAGCACCGCCACGTGGCTCACGCCGTCGCCTCCCCGCGGTCGGCGACGGTGTGCGGCGCCACCGCGCGGAGCCGGTCGGTTCGCTCGCGTCTCATTCGGTCACCTCGGAAGTGCGTGGACGGGCGGGACGTTCCCACAGGGGCGGCGGGGTGCCGCCCCTGATGTCGGCGAGCATGTCGCGCAGGGTCAGCATGATCTGGTCGGTCATCTCTTCCAGCACGGCTCGGCTCGGGGCGGCGCCCGCCCATCGGCTCAGGTCCACCGGCGGGCCGGCGACCACGGTCACCGGGGTACGGGGCCGCAGCCCGAGGCGCGCCGACCGGGGGTCGAAGAGCTTCTCCGGTCCCCACATCACCAACGGGATCACCGGCGCTCCGGTGGCCAACGCCAGCCGGGCCGCGCCCGTCTTGCCCTTCATCGGCCACAGCTGCGGGTGCCGGGTGGTGGTGCCCTCCGGGTAGATCACCACCGCGCCGCCGGCGTCCAGCGCGGCGACCAGCTTGTCCAGCGACCGGACCGCGTTGACGGTGCCACGCTCGACCGGGATCTGCCGGCAGCGGTGCAGGATCCGGCCGATCACGGGAAGCCGGAAGAGGCTGGCCTTGCCGAGGTACTGCGGCCAGCGTCCGGCGTCGTAGATGAAGTGCGCGGCGACCAGCGGATCGGCGTGCGAGAGGTGGTTGGGCACGATGATGATGCCGCCGTCGCGGCGCAGGTGCTCGGCCCCGCGCCAGGTGCGCCGGGTCCATCCGAGCATCACGGGTTTGACCAGCACCACGGCGAACCGTCGCCAGAATCCCAGCCTGCGCCGTGTCACCCTGCCTCCTCATCGCCCCGCCCCGCGGCGTGCCCGCAGCGGAAATCATGCCTGCTCGCCCCAGGTCCGGCCAGTGCGGGTACCGGCCGGTGACGCTGGCAGGATTGTCGCGTGCAGCCGACCTGGACCCTGGTGGTGCCGGTGAAGCGTCTCACCGCGGCGAAGAGCCGGTTGCGGGGCGCGCTGCCGGTCGTACCCCATGAGGAGCTGGCGCTGGCCCTGGCGGCCGACACGGTCCGCGCGGCGGTGGCCTGCCCCGCGGTGGCCGAGGTCCTGGTCGTCACCGCCGACGCGGCGGTGGCGGCGGCGGCCGGAGCCGTGGGGGCGCGGGCGGTGCCGGACCGGCCGGAGGCCGGGCTCAACGCGGCCTTCCGGCACGGTGCGCGGCTCGCCGGCCGCCGCTGGGTGGCCGGCCTGACCGCGGACCTTCCGGCGCTACGCCCGGCCGAGTTGGCTGCCGCCCTGCGCGCGGCCGCCACCGGCCCGGCGGTACGCCGTTTCGTGCCCGACGCCCCGGGTACCGGCACGGTGCTGCTGGCCGCGCCGCCCGGGGTGCCGCTGGATCCCCGGTTCGGGGTCGGTTCGGCGGCGGCGCACCGGGCCAGCGGGGCGCTCCCGCTCACCGGCGACTGGCCCAGCCTGCGCCGGGACGTGGACACCGCCGCGGACCTGGCCGCCGCCGCCCGGCTCGGCCTCGGGCCGCGCAGCGCGGCGTTGAGCGTGCCGTCGGGCTGACCCCACCGGTGTACGGTGCTGACATGCAGGGCACGGTGGCGAGCTTCGACGCGCAGACCCGCACCGGGTTGCTCCTCCTGGACGACGGCACCGAGCTGGCCTTTCCGGCGCGCGCCTTCGACGCCTCGGGGTTGCGGCTGGTGCGGCTCGGGCAACGGCTGAGGGTGGAGACCGATCCCGACGGGGGGGTCGTCCGGGTGACATTCCCGACGATGGCTTGAGCCGACCGGGGCAAGTTCATTTTGAGTTAACCGTGATCGGGTGATTATGAGGCGGTGAGCACCCCTCGCGAGCACCCTGGTCCCTCTGCCGCCGACCCGGCCGCCGCCCGCAACGGCACCCGGCGGCGCGACACCGCCGGGCGGTTCCGCCCGTCCCGTGACCCCGGCGACACCCCCGACACGACGCCCGGCTCCGCGGGCGCCAGCGCCGGCGGCGCCTCCGCCGGACTGGCCGAGGTAGTCGACGCCGACGAGCCGGTGGTGTCGGGGGCCCCCGCCGAGCCGCTGCCCGAGGATCGCTTCCTCAACCGGGAGCTGTCCTGGCTCGACTTCAACGCCCGGGTGCTGACCCTGGCCGAGGACCGGCGCACCCCGCTGCTGGAGCGGGCGAAGTTCCTGGCCATCTTCGCCAGCAATCTCGACGAGTTCTACATGGTCCGGGTGGCGGGGTTGAAGCGCCGTCTCTCCGCCGGCCTGCCGGTCCGTGGCGGGGACCGGCTGCCGCTGCGTACCCAGCTGGAGCTGGTCGCCGAGAAGGCCGCCGGGTTGGTGGCCCGGCACGCCGCCTGCTTCGTCGAGGACGTGCTGCCCCGGCTGGCCGCCGAGGACATCCGCGTGCTGCGCTGGGCGGACCTGGACGACCCGGAGCGGGAACGGTTGCGCACCTACTTCCGCGAGCACATCTTCCCGGTACTCACCCCGCTCGCGGTGGACCCGGCGCACCCGTTCCCCTACATCTCCGGCCGCTCGCTGAACCTGGCGGTGGCGGTCCGCGACCCCGACGGCGGACCGGAACTGTTCGCCCGGGTCAAGGTGCCGAACAACGTGCCGCGCTTCGTCCGGGTCGCCCGGGACCGGCCCGGCCTGCGGATGCTGCCGGTCGAGGAGTTGATCTCGGTGCACCTGGGCCAGCTCTTCTCCGGCATGCAGGTGGTCGAGTGCCACCTGTTTCGGGTGACCCGCAACGCCGAGGTCGAGGTCGACGAGGACCGCGACGAGGATCTGCTCCAGGCGCTGGAACGGGAACTGGCCCGGCGTCGTTTCGGCCCGCCGGTACGCCTGGAGGTCGCCGCGTCCATCTCCGACCACATGCTGGAGCTGCTCGTCCGCGAGCTGGACATGGACGACCACGACGTGCTCCGGGTGCCCGGGCTGCTCGACCTGTCGGCGCTGTGGCAGCTGTACGGCGAGGCGGACCGTCCCGATCTGAAGGATCCGCCGTTCGTGCCGGCCACCCACCCACGGCTGGCCGAGGGAGAGGTGCCACGCAGCGTCTTCGCCACCCTGCGCGACGGCGACGTGCTGGTGCACCACCCGTACCACTCGTTCGCCACCAGCGTGCAACGCTTCATCGAGCAGGCCGCCGCCGACCCGAACGTGCTCGCCATCAAGCAGACCCTGTACCGCACCAGCGGCGACTCCCCGATCGTCGACGCCCTGGTCGACGCGGCCGCCGCGGGCAAGCAGGTGGTGGTGCTGGTGGAGGTGAAGGCCCGCTTCGACGAGGTGGCCAACATCGGCTGGGCGCGCACCCTGGAACGCGCCGGCTGCCACGTCGTGTACGGCCTGGTCGGCCTCAAGACGCACTGCAAGACGGCGCTGGTGGTACGCCAGGAGGGCAACCAGATCCGCCGGTACTGCCACATCGGCACCGGCAACTACCACCCCAAGACCGCCCGGCTCTACGAGGACTTCGGGGTGCTCACCGCCGATCCGGAGATCGGCGCGGACCTCACCGACCTGTTCAACGTGCTGACCGGGTACAGCCGGCAGACCGCGTACCGGCGGCTGCTGGTGGCGCCGCAGGGCATCCGCCGCGGCCTGGTCGAGCGGATCGAACGGGAGATCACCCACGTCCGCCTCGGCGTGCCCGGCCTGGTGCAGTTCAAGGTGAACGCGCTGGTCGACGAGGAGGTCACCGACGCGCTGTACCGGGCGTCCCGGGCCGGCGTACACGTGGACCTGCTGATCCGGGGCATGTGCACGCTGCGGCCGGGGGTGCCGGGGCTGTCGGAGAACATCCGGGTCCGGTCGATCCTCGGCCGGTTCCTGGAGCACTCGCGGATCTTCCGGTTCGGCAACAACGGCGACGCCGAGTTCTGGCTGGGCTCGGCCGACCTGATGCACCGCAACCTGGACCGGCGGGTGGAGGCGCTGGTCCAGGTCAGCGACCCGGTAGCCCGGGCCGAGTTGGACCACGTGCTGACCGCCGCGTTCGGTCCCGAGGTGAACGCCTTCGAACTGGCGGCCGACGGCACCTGGACCCGGCGGGTCGGCACTCCCGAGGAGCCCCTGGCGGACCTTCAGGAACTGCTGCTGCGCCGCGTGGGCGGCACCGCCGGCTGAGCACCACTGCCGATGGCGGCGGACGTATGGTGTCCGGATGGTGGACGAGGAACCGGGGGACATCCGGGCGGCGGGCGGGGTGGTCTGGCGGCCGGACGCCGGCGGCGGTGTCGAGGTCTGCCTGGTGCACCGCCCCCGCTACGGCGACTGGTCGCTGCCGAAGGGCAAGCTGGAGCAGGGTGAGCACCCGTTGCTGGCCGCCGTCCGCGAGGTGGCCGAGGAGAGCGACGTGCGGGCCGTTCCGCAGGTCCGGCTCCCGACGGTCCGCTACCGCAGCGAAGGCCGACCGAAGACGGTCGACTACTGGTCGATGCGGGCGGTGGGCGCGGGCGGTTTCCAGCCGGGCACCGAGGTCGACGAGGTGCGCTGGCTCGCCGTCGAGGAGGCGGTGCGGCTGGTCAGCTACCCGCACGACGCGCAGGTGCTGGCGGCGTTCGCCGCGCTGCCCCCGGTGACCGCGACGATCGTTCTGGTCCGGCACGGACACGCCGGCAAACGGGCCACCTGGTCCGGCCCGGACGACAGCCGGCCGCTGGACACCGAGGGGTGGGTCCAGGCCGAGGCGTTGGCACCGCTGGTGGCGCTGGTCCGCCCGACCCGGTTGCTGTCGGCGTCGGTCCGCCGCTGCGTGCAGACCCTCGACCCGGCGGCGGCCCGGCTCGACCTGCCGATCGAGGTCTGCGGCGACCTGGACGAGCCCCGTCCGGGCCAGCAGCGCGAGGAGTGCGCGTTGGCCGCCGCGGGCCGGTTGGTGTCGCTGGCCACCGCCGGCACCCCGGCCGTGGTGTGCAGCCAGGGCAAGGTGATCCCGGGGGTGCTGGCACGGCTGACCGGTCGCGCCGACGACTTCACCACCGCGAAGGGTGGCGGCTGGTTGCTCGCCTTCGCCGCCGACCGGCTGTTCGGCGCCGACCGGCTCTGACGCGCCGAGGGGCACCCACCGTCGCGGTGGGTGCCCCTCGCGTCGTACGCGATGGTTCAGCGCCGGGCGGCGGACTTCTTCGCCGGCGCCTTCTTGGCCGTCTTCGCCGCGGTGGCCTTGCTCGCCGCCGTGGTCTTCTTCGCCGCGGTGGTCTTCGTCGCCGCGGTGGCCTTCTTGGTCGCGGTGGCCTTCTTGGTCGCGGTGGTCTTCGTCGCCGCGGTGGCCTTCTTGGTCGCGGTGGCCTTGCTCGCCGCGGTGGTCTTCGTCGCCGGGGCGGCCTTCGTGGTCGCGGTGGTCTTCTTCGCCGCCGCGGCCTTCGCCCCGGTGGCCTTCGTCCCAGCGGCCTTTGCCCCGGTCGTCTTGGTCCCGGTGGCCTTCGCCCCGGTGGTCTTGGCTCCGGTGGCCTTCGTGCCGGTGGCCTTGGCTCCGGTGGCCTTCGTGCCGGTGGCCTTGGCCGCCGCCGTGGCGGTCTTCTTGGCCGGGGCCGCGGCCTTCGGCACCTTGCCGCTGGCCACCATCTCCTTGAATCCGGCACCCGGACGGAAGGTCGGCACGGATGTCTTCTTGACCTTCACCGCCTCACCGGTGCGCGGGTTGCGGGCTGTTCGGGCACCCCGGACGCGCTTTTCGAACGCTCCGAAGCCGGTGATCGCCACCTTCTCGCCCTTGGTGACCGCCGCCTGGACCTCAGCGAGGACCGCGTCGAGCGCGGCCGTCGCCGTCTTCCGGTCCCCCAGGCGAGCGGCGAGCGCCTCGATGAGCTCGGCCTTGTTCACGACTTCCTCCTGATTGTGCGACTGACTCGACGCGAGCCATTCTGCGCGCACGGTATGCCCTGTGCTGCCTGGACACAAACATTCGGTGGAAAAAAGCCCTTGTGTCGTAACGGATTCGCCCCCGCCGGACGATCCGGTGGGGGCGAGAACCGAAGAAACGTGGGACGTTCGGCTATGCGACGGCGGGCTTGAACGACGGCCGCGACACCTCGTACGTGCCGATCTCCGCCTCGTGCCGAAGGGTGAGTCCAATGTCGTCCAAGCCCTCCATCAGCCGCCAGCGGCTGTGGTCGTCCAGGGGGAACGACCAGCGGGACTCGCCGAGCCGGACCTCGCGGGCGGCCAGGTCGACGGTGACGGGCGTGGTCGGGTCGGACTCGGTCCGCGACCAGATCTCCTCGATCGCTTTCAATTCCAACTCGACCGGGAGGAGCCCTTCCTTGAGCGCGTTGCCCCGGAAGATGTCACCGAAGCGGGGAGAGATCACCGCCTGGAACCCCCAGTCGCGAAGCGCCCACACGGCGTGCTCCCGGGACGACCCGGTGCCGAACTCGGGACCGGCCACGAGAATCGACGCACCGGAATATGCGGGATCGTTGAGCACGAATTGCGGATCTTCCCGCCACGCGCTGAAGAGCCCGTCGGCGAAACCGGTCCGGGTCACCCGCTTGAGGTACACGGCCGGGATGATCTGATCGGTGTCCACGTTGGAGCGACGCAGCGGCACGACGGTGCCGGTGTGGGTGGTGAACTTGTCCATCTCTCGGCTGCCCTTCTACAGGTCGGCGGGGGCGGCGAGCCGGCCGACCACGGCGGTGGCGGCGGCGACCGGCGGCGACACCAGGTGGGTGCGCCCGCCCCGGCCCTGCCGCCCCTCGAAGTTGCGGTTGGAGGTCGAGGCGGAACGCTGGCCCGGCTTGAGCGTGTCGGGGTTCATCCCCAGGCACATGGAGCAGCCGGCGAAGCGCCACTCGGCACCGGCGTCGACGAAGACCTTGTCCAGCCCCTCCGCCTCGGCCGCCTCCCGCACGGCGGCGCTGCCGGGCACCACGAGCATCCGTACGCCGTCGGCGACCCGGTGCCCGCGCAGCACGTCGGCGGCGGCGCGCAGGTCCTCCAGCCGGCCGTTGGTGCAGGAGCCGACGAAGACCACGTCGACGGCGAGGTCCCGCAGCGGCGTGCCGGGAGCGAGGTCCATGTACTCCAGGGCCCGACGGGCGGCCGTCCGCTCCGCCTCGGTGACGAACTCCTCCGGGTCCGGCACGACCGCGCCGAGCGGCGCCCCCTGGCCCGGGTTGGTGCCCCAGGTGACGAACGGGGTGATCCGGCTGGCGTCCAGGGTCACCTCGGCGTCGAAGGCCGCCCCCTCGTCGGTGGGCAGGGTCCGCCAGTACGCGACCGCCTCGTCCCACTGCGCGCCCTGCGGGGCGTGCGGCCGGCCCTTGAGGTACGCGAAGGTGGTCTCGTCCGGCGCGATCAGGCCGGCCTTGGCGCCCCACTCGATGGACATGTTGGCCACCGTCATCCGGCCCTCCATGGAGAGCCGCCGGATGGCCTCGCCCCGGTACTCGACGATGTGGCCCCGCCCGCCGCCGGTGCCGACCTGGGTGATCAGCGCGAGCACCAGGTCCTTGGCGGTGACCCCGGGGCCCAGCTCGCCGGTGACGTTCACCGCCATGGTCTTCGGCCGGGCCTGCGGCAGCGTCTGGGTGGCCAGGACGTGCTCGACCTCACTGGTGCCGATACCGAAGGCGAGTGCCCCGAAGGCGCCGTGGGTGGCGGTGTGGGAATCGCCACAGACGATGGTCATGCCGGGCTGGGTGACGCCGAGCTGCGGGCCGATGACGTGCACGATCCCCTGGTTCTCGTCGCCGAGGGGGTGCAGCCGCAGGCCGAACTCGGCGCAGTTGCGGCGCAGCGTCTCGATCTGCGTACGCGAGGTCGGGTCCGCGATGGTGAGCAGGTCACCGCGGCGCAGCCGGAACGACGGATCGTCGTACCCGGTCGGGGTGTTGTGGTCCTCGGTCGCGAGCGTGAGATCGGGGCGGCGCACCCGGCGGCCGGCCAGGCGCAGCCCGTCGAAGGCCTGCGGGCTCGTCACCTCGTGCAGCAGGTGCAGGTCGATGTAGAGCAGGTCCGGCTCACCCTCGGCGGTCCGTACCACGTGCGCGTCCCAGACCTTCTCGGCCAGGGTCCTCGGTCGAGTGACTCCCACCATCTGGACATCCTAAATTCTGGGAGGTAAATTTCGGCTTGTGGGACACAGTATGAGCGGTGTCGGCGTCCTCGACAAGGCGGTGGTCATCCTGGCCGCCTGTGTCGACGGCGCCAGCCTGGCCGAACTCGTTGAACGCACCAAGCTGCCCCGGGCCACCGCGCACCGGTTGGCGCAGGCGCTGGAGATCCACCGGATGCTGGTCCGGGACACCCAGGGCCGCTGGCGGCCCGGGCCCCGGCTCGGCGAGCTGGCCAACGCCGCCCCGGACGTGCTCCTGACCGCGGCCGAGCCGCTGCTGGCCGCGCTGCGCGACGCCACCGGCGAGAGCGCCCAGCTCTACCTGCGCCGGGCCGACGAGCGGATCTGCGTGGCCGCCGCCGAGCGGGCCAGCGGCCTACGGGACACCGTGCCGGTCGGTTCGGTGCTGCCCATGACGGCGGGCTCCGCGGCGCAGATCCTGCTCGCCTGGGAGCCGCCGGAGGCGGTGATGCCGCTGCTGCCCCGCTCCAAGTTCACCGGCCGCACCCTCGCCGAGGTACGCCGCCGTGGCTGGGCGCAGAGTGTCGCCGAGCGGGAGGCTGGCGTGGCGAGCGTCTCCGCGCCGATCCGGGACCGCACCGGCCGGGTGATCGCCGCGATCAGCATCTCCGGCCCGATCGAGCGTCTCGGCCGCCGCCCCGGCGAACGTCACGCGATGGCCGTGGTCCGCGCCGGCCAACGCCTCTCCGGCCTCTGACGATCCCCTGAGCGGCTGTGGTCCGGAGGGATGGCCGCGCCGGATGCGGCAAAACGGAGGTTACCGGGCAGCGGGATACCGCAGCAACCTGCCGCATTCGGCGAACCACAGCAGGCGGATGGCGCACAGGCAACGGCCCGTCTCTGCGAGACGGGCCGTTGTGGGGTGTAGCCCCGACCGGATTCGAACCGGCGCTACCGCCTTGAGAGGGCGGCGTCCTGGGCCGCTAGACGACGGGGCCAGGTGGTTTTCCTGCATCACCACCTCGGCGGGCGGTGCGGTTGTAGTCTAACGGCACCCCCTGTACGCCCGACGCGAGGGGTCATCCGCACCAGGCCGGCCGGCCCGGCACCACCCGACGCACAGCCAGCCCGGAGGCCACAGCCAGCCAGGGCCGCAGCCAGCCCCAGACACGAAGAAGCCCGCCCCAGTGGATGGGACGGGCTGTCAGCGCTGTAGCCCCGACCGGATTCGAACCGGCGCTACCGCCTTGAGAGGGCGGCGTCCTGGGCCGCTAGACGACGGGGCCAGAACATGTCTTGCTTCCTCACCGGTACCGGTGAGGAAGCTGCACTCTATCAGAGCGCCACCGGCCACCCCCTGCGAGGGGGCACACGGTGGAACTCCACCAGAATCCAGCGTCCGGGATTCTCGTCGAACCACGGCTGCGCTGGGGTACCAGGACTCGAACCTAGACTAACTGAACCAGAATCAGTCGGGCTGCCAATTACCCCATACCCCATCGGCCCCTTGCGGCGCCGAGAAGGAACTTTACCCTCCCCGTGCCGACAGGCCAAATCCAATCCCCCGAAGCGCCTCTGACCTGCGGAAACGGGGCATCGGACGGATCAGGCGACCGGAACCACCGGGTTGGTGAGTTCGCCGATTCCCTCGATCCGCACGCTGACCGTATCCCCCTCGGTGAGCGGACTAACCCCCGCCGGGGTGCCGGTCAGCACCACGTCGCCCGGCAGCAGCGTCATCACGTGCGAGATGTACGACACCAGGGCCGGCACGTCGAAGACCATGTCCTTGGTCCGGCCCAGTTGGCGTACCTCCATCTCGTCGGGGTGCCGACCCACCTCGCAGCGGACCTCCAGGTCGGAGACGTCCAGGCCGGTGGTGATCCAGGGGCCGATCGGGCAGAACGAGTCGAACCCCTTGGCGCGGGTCCACTGCCCGTCCGCGCGCTGCAGGTCCCGCGCGGTGACGTCGTTGGCGCAGGTGTAGCCGAAGATGGCCTGCTCGGCGGCGGCCCGGTCGGCCCGCCGCGCACCGGGAGCGCCGATCACCACGGCCAGCTCCGCCTCGTGCTCCACCTGCTTGGAGAAGACCGGCAGCCGGATCGCGTCCCGCGGCCCGATCACCGAGGTCGAGGGCTTGAGGAAGAGCAGCGGCTCCTTCGGTACCTCGCTGCCGTGCTCCGCGGCGTGCTCGGCGTAGTTGCGCCCCACGCAGACCACCTTGCTGGGCAGGATCGGCGAGAGCAGCCGGACGTCGGAGAGCGCCCACCGGCCGCCGGTGAACTGGATCCGCCCGAACGGGTGACCCTCGATCTCGGCGATGGTCAGGGCCTGCGGCCCGGCACCCGGCTCGCCCTCGACGACCCCGAACGACATTCCCTTGGCATGAGCAAAACGAGCGATACGCACCCGGTCAATCTAGCCCCGCCGACCGACCCGGAGTCCGCCGACGCCCCGCCGGCCGGGTCGCCGGCGCAGCATACGCCGGACAGCGCCGGTGGGGGCGGGATTCGGCACTTCGTACCCGGCAGGAGGGAGCCGCCCCTAGCGTCGGCTCCGGAGGTTCGTTCGCATGCCTGCATCGAGACGACACCACAGAACCCTCGCCGCGTTCGTCCACGGCCTGGGCGTCCTCGCCGCCGTGCCGGCCCTGCCCACGGTGCCGCCCGCAACCGGTGCCGCAGCCACCCCGGCGGTGACCACGGTGACACCGGCGGGCCCGACCCCCGGGTCACCCCGCGCCGGTGCCGTCGCGGGGCACCCGGCCGCAGTGGCCCGGCCTGCGCCCGGCGCGCACCAGGCACCGGGCGCCGCGGCCACCGGGGCGGTGATCCCGGTGACACCGGCGGTCCCGGCCTCCGGAATGGCCACCACGGCGAACCCGGGAGTGCCCCGCCCCGCCCCACCGGTCACCGTGTCGGTGACCGTGGCCGGGACAGCGGCGCCGGGCTACCGGATCCAGGTACGCAACGACGGCAGCCGACCGGTCGACGCGGTGGTACGGCAGGAACTGCCGCCGGGTACGTCGACGAGCACGGTCAGCGCCGGAGGTCGGGTCACCCCGGCGACCGGCGCGCGGGGCACCGGGGAGGTCACCTGGCGGCTGCGGCTACCGGCCCAGGGCACCATCGCCGTCCAGACGACGCTGGCGCAGACCACCGCCGGCCGATCGGTCACCGCGCCGGCCTGCGCCTTCACCAGCGACGGCAACCGGCCGTACGACTGTGCCACCGCCACCTGGCAGCCGGCGGCGAGCCCGGCGACGGGGCAGGCCGAGACGGCTGCCCCGGTGTGGCGACGGCCGCCGATCCTGGCCGCCCTGGTCCTGCTGCCGATCCTGACTGTCGGCGCGCTCTGGGGTTGGCGGCACCGGCGGCGGCGTGGTGGTGCCGGACTCGAACCGGCCGGGGTCACACCCGGTGGGCGCCGCCGTGCCGGCACCGGCACGGTGTACCCGCGACCGGCGGCTCCCGACCTGCCGGGTCGGCGTCGTCGGCCGCCGGTCCGGGCGGTCGGTGGGGTGGTGGC
>NZ_SMJY01000162.1:0-14709 GCF_004348355.1 Micromonospora sp. KC721
ACCCGCCACCCACCGTCTCCGCGCCCCCGTGGATTGCCTCACCTTCACTTGCGGAAGCGGCCTCCACCGATCCGCCTGCCGCCCGCGCCCGCTCCGCCGCCGCGGCCGACGCCGTACCCGGACGCTTACGCGCCACCCACCCCTCGATGGCCCGCTGTGGCGCCCGAGTCACCCCGAGTGCACCCGGCGGCACGTCCTGGCTGATCGCGCTGCCCGCCGCCACGTACGCCCCCGGGCCCACCTCGACCGGAGCGATCAGGCTGGTGTCACAGCCGATGAAGGCCGCCTCGCCCACCGTGGTGCGGTGCTTGTTCACCCCGTCGTAGTTCACGAAGATCGTCGCCGCGCCGATGTTCGCCATCGCGCCGATCGTGGCATCCCCCACGTACGACAGGTGCGGCACCTTCGCACCCGCACCCACCTCGGAGTTCTTCACCTCGACGAACGTGCCGACCTTCGATCCCTCGGCCAGCCGCGCCGCCGGCCGCAGGTACGCGTACGGCCCGACACTCGCCCCCGGCCCCACCTCGGCGCCCACCGCGTGGCTGCGCAACACCGTCGCCGACGGCCCCACCACGGTGTCGACCAGCGTGACGTCCGGCCCGATGACCGCCTCCGCGCCCACCACCGTCGCGCCACGCAGCTGGGTGTTCTGGTCGATCACCGCGTCCCGGGCCACCGTCGCGGTGACGTCGATCCAGGTGGTCTCCGGGTCGAGGATGCTCACCCCGCTGCGCATCCATGCCTCGTTCACCCGCGCGCGCAGCAACCGGCGCAGACCGGCCAACTCGACCCGGTCGTTGCAGCCCAGCGTCTCGACATGGTCCGCGGCCAGGTGCACGCCCACCGGCTCACCGGCGGAGACCAGCAGACCGAAGACGTCCGTGAGGTACTCCTCGCCCTGGTCGTTGTCGGTGGAGAGCTTGCCCAGCGCGTCCCGCAGCCGGACCACGTCGAACGCGTAGATACCCGCGTTGATCTCCCGCAGCGCGCGCTGCGCCGGACTCGCGTCGCGCTCCTCGACGATCTGCTCCAGCCGACCGTCGGCATCCCGCACGATCCGGCCCAGACCCGTCGGGTCGGGCACCTCGGCGGCGAGCACGGTGGCCGCGGCGCCCGCCCCCTCGTGCGCCTCCACCAGCGCGGCGACCGTCTCGGCGCGCAGCAGCGGCACGTCCCCGTTGATCACCACGACGGTGCCGGACGCCTCGGGCACCGCGTCCAGCGCGATCCGGACCGCGTGGCCGGTGCCAAGCTGCTCGGACTGCAGTACGGGGGTGGCGGCCGGGGCGATCTCGGTCAGGTGCGCCCGCACCCGGTCGGCGCCGTGGCCGACCACGACCACCGTGCGGTCCGCGTTCAACGGCGCGGCCGCGGCCAGCACGTGGCCGAGCAGCGTACGGCCGAGCAGCGGATGCAGCACCTTGGGCAGCGACGACTTCATCCGCTTGCCCTCACCGGCGGCGAGCACGACGACGGTACGGAGGTGGGGCTGGGACACGACGTGGCTCCCGTCGGGAAGGCGACAGTCTCGCGGCCATGCTAACCAGACTGCGGGTTCACTTCGCCCCATACCCCAACCGGCGGGTCGAATATGAGAAAGGCTCGGCCGCCAGGGTTCGAACCTGAAACACGGGTACCAAAGACCCGGGTGTTGCCAATTACACCACGGCCGACTGTGACGCAAGACAGCTTAGCGTCTGCCGCGAGGCGCTGGCGACCTCACTGCCGCTCGCTCCGCAGCCCGCCGGTACGACAGTAGATTCACTCATCCGGGCAACTGTTCACCACACCGGGCCGGCAGCCTAAGTTACGGTGACGTAGGCGTAGTCTTCCTGCTGCGAGGTGTCATGTCGACCTCTCTGACGCAACCCGCCGGCAGCGGGCCGAAGCCGCTCACCCAGGGCCCGCAGTCCACGGGCATCCTGGTGGCGCTCTGGGCCTTCGTGGTCGTACCCTTCCTGGCCCTGGTCGCCGCGGTGCCGGTCGCCTGGGGTGGTTGGTTGAGCCCGACGGACGTTACCGTCGCCGCCTTCTGGTACGTCC
Organism: Micromonospora sp. KC721; assembly: GCF_004348355.1. Lineage (NCBI taxonomy): Bacteria > Bacillati > Actinomycetota > Actinomycetes > Micromonosporales > Micromonosporaceae > Micromonospora > Micromonospora sp. KC721. The sequence continues at coordinate 2,047 of NZ_SMJY01000162.1, forward strand.
TGTCCGGGCTGGGCATCACCGTCGGCTACCACCGCTACTTCACCCACGGCTCGTTCAAGGCATCCCGTCCGCTGCGGATATCGCTGGCGGTGGCGGGCTCGTTCGCCGTCCAGGGCGAGATCATCCAGTGGGTCGCCGACCACCGCCGGCACCACGCCTTCTCCGACCTCGACGGCGATCCGCACTCGCCCTGGCGGTACGGGGAGACCGTCCGGGGACTGGTGAAGGGCCTGTTCCACGCCCACATGGGTTGGCTCTTCGGTCGGGAGTTGTCCAACCGGGCGCGGTTCGCCCCGGACCTGCTCGCCGACCGCGACACCCGGCGGGTGGACCGGTTCTTCCCGCTGCTGGTGGTCGTCTCGGTGCTCGGGCCGGCGATGATGGGCGGGTTGCTGACGTGGTCCTGGTCGGGGGCGCTGAGCGCGCTGTTCTGGGGCGGCCTGGTGCGGATCTCGCTGCTGCACCACGTCACCTGGTCGATCAACTCGATCTGCCACGTGTACGGTGAGCGGCCCTTCGCGATGCGGCCGGGCGACCGGGCGTCGAACTTCTGGCCGCTGGCGCTGCTGTCCTTCGGCGAGAGCTGGCACAACCTGCACCACGCCGATCCCACCAGCGCGCGGCACGGGGTGCTGCCGGGTCAGGTCGACGTCTCGGCCCGGGTAATCTGGCTGCTGGAGCGGCTGGGTGCGGCCCGGGACGTGCGCTGGCCGAAGCCGGAGCGGATCGCGGCGAAGCTGGCGCGGCCGGCCACACCGGAGTAGCGCCGGCCGGCGCCCGTCGGGATCGGCCGGCAGCACGGGCGGTGCCCGTTGGAGTCGCCTGGCAGTATGTCCAGGGTGGCCGACGAGGACGGGCACTGCGCAACGAACATCCCACGACAGGGCGTCACCGAGCGCCGGCGAGGTGACGCATGACGGACGGGAGCGCGGGCGGGCGCCGGCGGACGGTGCCGGCGGGGGCCGCCAAGCCGCCGTCGCGGGTACGCATGTCGGCGGGGCAGCGCCGGGAGCAGCTGATCTCGATCGGCCGGCAGATCTTCGCCGAGAAGGGCTTCGACGCCACGTCGATCGAGGAGGTGGCGTCCCGCGCGAAGGTCTCCAAGCCGGTGGTCTACGAGCACTTCGGCGGCAAGGAGGGGCTGTACGCGGTGGTGGTCGACCGCGAGGTGCGCGCCCTGCTGGACCGGATCACCACGGCGCTGACCGCGGGGCATCCGCACGAGCTGTTGGAGCAGGCGGCGCTCGCCCTGCTGACCTACATCGAGGAGGAGACCAGCGGGTTCCGGGTGCTGGTCCGCGAGTCGCCGCTGATGTCGGCGACGGGCAACTTCAGCAGCGTGATGAACGACGTCGGGCACCAGGTGGAGCACATCCTGGGTGCCGAGTTCTCCAGCCGGGGGTACGACCCGAAGCTGGCCGAGTTGTACTCACAGGCCCTGGTGGGGATGGTGGCGTTGACCGGCCGCTGGTGGCTGGAGGTGCGTAAGCCGCGTAAGGAGACGGTGGCCGCGCACCTGGTGAACCTGGCCTGGAACGGGCTGTCGCACCTGGAGGCGAAGCCGGAGTTGATCAGTCGCCGGCGGGGCTGAGTCTGCCGTTCAGCGGGTGCCGGCCTCGGAGACCGGGTGGCGGCGGTTGCGCCGTTCCTCCTCGGCGTGTTCGTCGGTGCCGACCTTGTCGTAGAGGCCGGTGCCGAGCAGGATCAGGCCGAAGATCATCGACACGATGACCGTCGACATGGAGAAGTTGAGGAAGTTGACCGGTGTCTCCAGTACGGCCAGCATCAGCACGCTGGTGACCAGGAAGATCCCGCCGGCGGTCAGGTTCATGTAGTGGCCGAGGTTGTCGCGGCGGGACGCCCCGACGATCAGTACGGCACCGAAGATCACGGAGACCAGGGAGAACGCCAGGTTGGTGCGGAGTCCCAGGGCGAAGTTCGCGTCTCGGTCGAACAGCGGGTCGCCCCAGGTGAGGACGACACCCCAGATGCCGAAGACGAGAATGTAGAGGCCCACGAGCCCGGCGAGCGCCCGGTAGAGCGGGCGCGCCGGATGGTTCACCGGTAGGTGCACGACAACCCCTCCGTCCCAACTGACCGTTTCAGTAGGATTGTCCATCCAATCGGGGGCGGGTGTCCGTCGAACCGCCGGGCCGGGCGGGCACGGCACCGTCGTCGCGCCCGCGATCGCCTCCACGGCTACGGCAGCCACGGTGCGACGTCACCGGAGACGGTTGATCCCGCCCCACCGACGGCGGAGCGGGATCAGGACCGGTTTGGCGGGAGGTCAGAGCACCAGGCGGGCCTGCTCGAAGGCCTCCCGCTCCTCGTCGGTGCCGACCTTGCCGTACATGCCGGCCATCAGCAGGACGAGGCTGAGGGTCAGCACCACGATGTCGGTGGCGATGGTGAAGTTGAAGATGTTGGCGTCGGTCTGGATGAACGCCAGCGACGCCAGGCCGATCACCATCAGGGCGTACGCCAGGAACTGGTTGACCGCCACGTCGATGTTGCGGCCGATCGCGATGCCGGCCAGGACGACGCCGCCGACGACGATGCTGACCAACGAGTACGCGAGGTTCGTGCCCTGGCCGAGAACCTTGGTGTCATCCTGGGCGAAGAGGTCGTTGCCGAGGCTCGCGAGGACGCCGAGCACACCGAAGACCACGAAGTACAGACCAACGAGCCCGCCGATCGCCCGGTAGATCGGCCGCGCGGGGTGGTTGACGGGGGTATGGGCCATGGCTGAGTCTCCAACGCCGTTCGGATGAGAGAGGTCGTCGACGATTGTCCCGCATCGCGGGTTGTGACGCCGCACACGGCCCCCGTCGGTGGTCGGTGGGGCGTCCGGGCGGCCCCTCAGAGCGGTGGAATCCCGTCGGCCAGGAGCAGCCAGCTCTCCTCTGTCTGTTCGCGTTCGGCGCGTACCTCCTTGAGCTGCGCGTCGAGTTCGGCGACCTTCGCGTAGTCGGTGGCGTGCGTGGCGAGCTGGTCGAGCAGGGTCGCCTCCCGCTGCTCCAGCTTGCCGATCTGCCGTTCCAGGCGGGTCAGCTCCTTGCGGGCCTGCCGGGCTTCCGCGGCGGACATGCCGGTTTCGGTGGGAGTCGGCGCGGCGCTGGCCCTGGGGTGCTCCGGCCCGGCGGCCTTGCCGGGGCGGTCCACCCCGGAAGCCGCCCTGCCGGGGCGGTCCGCACCGGCGGCCCGGGCCAGGTACTCGTCGACGCCGCCGGGCAGGTGCACCAGCCGGCCGTCGCCGAACATCCCGTAGGCGCTGTCGGCGACCCGTTCGATCAGGTAGCGGTCGTGGCTGGCGACGATGATCGTGCCCGGCCAGGAGTCCAGCAGGTCCTCCAGGGCGGCGAGGGTGTCGGTGTCCAGGTCGTTGGTGGGTTCGTCGAAGAGGAGCACGTTGGGCTCCCCGGCGAGCAGCCGCAGCATCTGCAGGCGACGACGTTCCCCGCCGGACAGGTCACCGACCGGGGTCCAGAGGCGCCGGTCGTCGAATCCGAAGATCTCGGCGAGCTGGGCGGCGGAGATCTCCCGGTCGCCGAGCTGCACCCGGCGGGCGATCTCCTCGACGGCTTCGAGGACCCGCAGGTGGCTGGGAAGTTCGGCCAGCTCCTGGGAGAGGAAGGCGGGCCGGACGGTCGAGCCGGTACGGAAATGCCCGCCGGTGGGGCGGGTGATCCCGGCCAGCATGCGCAGCAGGGTGGTCTTGCCGGCACCGTTGCGGCCGAGGATGGCGATCCGGTCGCCGGGTCCGACCTGCCAGGTGACGTCGTCGAGGATGGTCTTGGGGCCGGCGTGCAACGTGACGTGTTCCAGGTCGTACACCTGCTTGCCGAGCCGGGCGGTGGCGAGCCGTTGCAGTGAGCTGGTGTCGCGTGGCGGCGGCACGTCGGCGATCAGCGCGTTGGCCGCGTCGATGCGGAACTTCGGCTTCGAGGTGCGGGCCGGGGCGCCCCGGCGCAGCCAGGCGATCTCCTTGCGGAGCAGGTTCTGCCGGCGGGCCTCGGTGGCGGCGGCGACCCGTTCCCGTTCCACCCGGGCCAGGGTCCAGGCGGCGAAGCCGCCCTCGTACGATCGGACGGTCTGGTCGGCGACCTCCCAGGTGGTGGTGCAGACCGCGTCGAGGAACCACCGATCGTGGGTGACCACGACGAGCGCGCCCTTGCGGCCCACCAGGTACGTCGCGAGCCAGTCGACGCCGCCGACGTCGAGGTGGTTGGTGGGCTCGTCGAGGATCAGCAGGTCGGCCTCGCGGACCAGCAGCGCGGCCAGCGCCACCCGGCGGCGCTCGCCCCCGGACATGGGCCCGACCGGCTGGTCGAGCCCGAGGTGGGGCATGCCGAGGCCATCGAGGATGGCCCGGACTCCGGCGTCGCCGGCCCACTCGTGCTCGGCGCCCATGCTCTCGGCCAGCCAGGCGGTGCCGAGGACGACGTCCCGGACGGTGGCGTCGGCAGCCAGCGTCAGGCTCTGCGGCAACCAGGCGACGCGCAGGTCGCGGCGGTGGGTGACCCGGCCGTCATCCGGTTCCTCCTGCCGGGTGAGCAGCCGCAGCAGGGTGGACTTGCCGGCGCCGTTGAGACCGACCACACCGATCCGGTCGGCGTCGTCGAGGCCGAGCGAGACATCGGTGAGCAGCGGCCCGGCGGCGCCGTACCCCTTGGAAACCCGGTCCAGGTTGACGATGTTGGCCACGACCTCACCTCCCATGATCAGGGCGTCCCGGTGCCGGCTGGCACCTCAGGACGCCCGGCCTCAAGGGTACGCGGAGCGCGGCCGGACAGCCCGACCTGGCGCAGGCGGAGTCGATCAAGAGGGCGGGGCCGACGGACCGAGACGTGCCGGCGCGGGCGTGGAGCAGGCAGGCGGGCTGGTCAGATGACGCGGGCGCCGGGGACCGGGCCATGAGCCACCCGCACCTGCCGGCACACTCCGGCCGCGGTCAACTCGCCCGCGAGGCGCTGCGCGTCGGCGGCGTCGGCGGCGAGGAAGACGCACGTCGGCCCCGAGCCGGAGACGAGACCGGCGAGCGCGCCCGCCGACTCACCGGCCTTCAGGGTGTCGGCGAGGGACGGGCGCATCGCCAACGCGGCGTCCTGCAGATCGTTGCCGAGGGTCGCGGCGAGCACCCGGGGATCGCGTTGGCGCAGCGCGGCGAGCAGCGCGTCGGTGCTGCCCAGCGGCTCACCGGCGGTGCCCACGTCGCGGAGCCGGTCCAGCTCCCGGTAGGCGGCGGGGGTGGACAGCCCACCATCGGCGATGGCCACCACCCAGTGCCAGGAGGTGGGGCGGGCCAGCACCGGGCTGACCGCCTCGCCCCGACCGGTGCCGAGGGCGGTGCCGCCGTGGATCAGGAACGGCACGTCGGACCCGAGGTCGGCGGCGATGCCGGCCAGCTCGTCCCGGGACAGGCCGGTGCCCCAGAGCGCGTCGCAGGCGACCAGGGCGGCGGCGGCGTCGGCACTGCCGCCGGCCAGCCCGCCCGCGAGCGGGATCTGCTTACGCAGGTGCAGCCGGGCGTGCGGCATGACGCCGGAGTACCCGGCGAGGGCGTGCGCCGCCCGGATCGCCAGGTTGGAGTCGTCCAGAGCCAGCTCACCGGCGCCCTCACCCTCCATGGTGAGGGTGAGCGTGTCACCCCGTCGGGCGGTGAGCTCGTCGTAGATGGAGATCGCGTGATAGACGGTGTTCAGCTCGTGGTAGCCGTCGCGACGCAGCGGCCCCACCCCGAGATGCAGGTTGACCTTGGCAGGCACCCGGACCTTGACCGGCCCGGTGGCGCCCCGCCGCCGCTGCTCGTCCTCGTCGTCCGGTCGCCAGGCCTCGGTCACGGGGCGAGATCCCGCGGACGCAGGCGGATGTCGAACGGCTTCTCCACGATCAGCTCCTCAGCGGAGTCGACGGCCGGCCAGCACCCGCCGTCGAACGGTCGTACGCGTACACGCGTGGTGGGACGGCGCCAGCCTACTGCGCGGCGTCGGCGGGGGCGGAAGCCGACGCGGCGATCGCGGCGAACTGCTCCACGGTGAGCGACTCCCCGCGCGCCCCGGGGTCCACCCCGGCGGCGGTGAGCGCGGCGGCGGCCCGGTCCGCGCCGCCGGCCCACCCGGCCAGTGCGGCGCGCAGCGTCTTGCGGCGCTGGGCGAAGGCGGCGTCGACGACGGCGAAGACAGCCTCCCGGGCGACGTCGGGGCGGGGCGGGTCACGGCGGGTGAAGGCGACCAGCCCGGAGTCGACGTTCGGCACCGGCCAGAACACGTTCGGCGGCACCCGGCCGGCGGCGCGGGCCCGGGAGTACCAGGCGAGCTTGACCGACGGGATGCCGTACACCTTGGAGCCCGGGCCGGCGACCAGCCGGTCGGCGACCTCCTTCTGCACCATCACCAGGCCGTGGCGGAGGCTGGGCAGCTCGGCGAGCAGGTGCAGTACCACCGGCACGGCGACGTTGTACGGCAGGTTCGCCACCAGCGCGGTCGGCGCCGGGTCGGCCAGCTCCGCGGCGGTGACCCGCAGTGCGTCGGCGTGGTGCACGGTGAGCCGGGCGGCGTCGCCGCCGGCGTGCCGGGCGGCGGTCTGCGGCAGCGCGCCGGCCAGCACCGGGTCGATCTCCACGGCGTGCACGTGGGCAGCCACCGGCAGCAGGGCCAGGGTGAGCGAGCCGAGGCCGGGGCCGACCTCCAGCGCCACGTCGTCCGGGGTGAGCCCGGCGACGGTGACGATCCGGCGGACCGTGTTCGGGTCGTGCACGAAGTTCTGGCCGAGCTTCTTGGTGGGGTGCACCCCGAGCCGGGCGGCGAGTTCCCGGATCTCCGCCGGGCCGAGGAGTCCGGTCACGCCCGTAGCGTAGCGGCGAGGCCGGGCCCGCTCACCACGGGCCGAAGACCCGGTCGCCGGTGGCGGAGATCGCCGCACACAGCTCGTCCAGGTCGGCCCCCGTGGTAGCGGCCAGGGACCGGACCGTCAGCGGGATCAGGTACGACGCGTTCGGCCGGCCCCGGTGCGGCATCGGGGTCAGGTACGGCGCGTCGGTCTCCACCAGGATCTGGTCGAGCGGGGTGAGGGCGACGGCCGCACGCAGCGCGCCAGCGCTGCCGAAGGTGACGGTGCCGGCGAAGCTGAGCAGGTAGCCGCGGCGGACGCACTCGCGGGCGAAGTCGGCGTCGCCGGAGAAGCAGTGCAGTACCACCGTGTCGGGGGCACCCTCGTCGTCGAGGACGCGCAGCACGTCGGCGTGTGCGTCCCGGTCGTGGATGACCAGTGCCTTGCCGTACCGCTTGGCGATGGCGACGTGCGCGCGGAAGCTCTCCTCCTGCGCGGCGCGTCCCTCGTCGCCGGTGCGGAAGAAGTCCATGCCGGTCTCGCCGATGCCGCGCACCCGGTCCCGGGCGGCGAGCGTCTCGATCTGGCGCAGCGCCTCGTCCAGGTCGGCCAGGCGGGGCGCCTCGTTCGGGTGCAGCGCCACGGTGGCCAGCACCGCCGGGTACCTGTCGGCCGCGTCGGCGCTCCAGCGGGAGGAGCCGACGTCGACCCCGACCTGGACCAGCCGGTCCACGCCGACACCGGCGGCCACCTCGATCGCGGCGGCGACCGGGTCGTCGGCGGACCCGGCGCTTCCTGCCTGCTCCGCTGCGGGCGGGCGGGGCGGCGCGCCGGCCTCGCTGACGGTGATGTCCAGGTGGGTGTGGCTGTCCAGCACGGGGCGGGGCAGCGGCTCCGGGGCAGGCGGGAACTCCCCGGCCCGGCGGGTGGCGCGCTGCTTGCGGGATTCGGTGCGCTCACTCATCTCGGCCAGCATCACACACCGTCCGGCGGTGGCGTCTCCGGGACGCCATGAACTGTTCACCCGGCTGCCATCGAGCGCGATTACTGTCCGCAGGATGTCCGTCACCCCCCAGGCCCGCGGCACCGGACTGCACGTGACGTTCGGGGGCGCGACGTACCCGGCGGAGGAGATCGCCCGGGGTGCGGCGTACGAGCTGCGCAGTGCCGAGGAGGCGCCCGGGTTCGAGTGGGCGCCCCGGGCCGGGTCGACGTTGCCGTGGCGGCGGTTCGCGCACGTCACGGAGGTGGGTGCGGTGCTCGGCGCGACGGAACCGGCCGAGGATCCGGAGTCGCCACTGCTGGTGCCGCTGCACCGGGAGCGGGGCTGGTCGTACGTGCACCAGCTCAGCCAGCAGCCGTCGGCCGCGGGGGATCCGACGCTGGTGGCGGTACGGGCCTCGGCGGTGGTGCGGCGGGGCACCCGGATGGTGAAGGTGCTCTCCGCCGGGCAGCTCGCCGCAGTGGTGCGGGGCTGGCTGCCGCACGGCTTCTGCTTCCGGGAGCACGACGTGGCGCATCTGCGTACCCCGTCGGGGTTGGCGGTGTTGCGCGGCGACGGCGCGGCGGCCGGCGACGTGGCGTACGCGCTGCACTGGCGGGCGGTCGATCCGACCGACTACGACGTGCCGGTGGGCCCGGCGCACCGGGGTCTGCCGGCGTTGCCGTCCCGGGACCGGGCGGGTCCGCCGGTGCTGGGCACCGGGTTCGTGCCGAGCAGTGGGCAGCTCATCCCCGAGTTCGTCACCCGGGATTTCACCGACCTGCCGCTGCCGGCGAACGCGACCCTGCTGGCGTACACCTCCGACGGGGTGGAGGTGGTGCTCTACCGCTACCAGGCGGAGCAGCGGGGTTGGTTGCGGATGGTCGGCCCGCGGTTCCGGCACCTGCTGGCCGGGGTGCCGGGGCTCTCCCCGGACCAGGAGTACCTGCCCTCCGGCGACCTGCCCCGCTCCACCCAGCTGGTTGGCGGGTATGCGGGCGCCGAGTACGAGGCGGTGGCGGATCTGCCGGGCGGGTTCCGGGTGCTGGCGATGACCCGGGCGACCCGGTACCCGGTGGAGTGGGTGGCCCGCCGACTGCGGTTGGCACAGTGGCGGGGCGCACGCTGCCAGGTGTTGCGGGAGGAGTCGGGCTGGTTGCGGCTGCGGCTGTGCGCCCCGGATCCGGACGCGGTGGCCGCCACCGGCGCGCAGTGCCAGGAGCGGGGGGTGTACGAGGTGTGGGCACCGGGGGCGGAGGTCACCGACGACCGGGTGATGGACGTGCCGTACCCGCTGGCATAAGCCGGGGCGGGTCGGGAAAGCGCGCTCGTCCGTGACCCCTACGACCGGGAGAGCCGATGCCCTTCATCACCGTCGGCGCGGAGAACTCCGCGCCCATCGACCTGTACTACGAGGACCATGGGACCGGCCGGCCGGTGGTGCTGATCCACGGTTTCCCGTTCAACGGCGCGACGTGGGAGAAGCAGACCGGGCCGCTGCTGGCGGCGGGCTACCGGGTGATCACGTACGACCGGCGGGGTTTCGGGGCGTCCAGCCAGCCGGCCACGGGGTACGACTACGACACCTTCGCCGCGGACCTCGACATGATCATGGCGGAGTTGGACCTGCGCGACGCGGTGCTCGTCGGGCACTCGATGGGCACCGGTGAGGTGATCCGCTTCCTGAGTCGGTACGGGTCGCAGCGGGTGGACCGGGTGGTGCTGCTGGCCCCACTGGCGCCGTTCCTGCTGAAGACGCCGGACAACCCGCAGGGGGTGGAGCAGGGCCTGTTCGACGGGTTCCAGCAGGCCATCCGCGACGACCGGTTCGCCTTCCTCACCCAGTTCTGCCAGAACTTCTTCAACTGGGAGGAGAACAAGGGGAAGCTGGTCAGCGAGGAGGCGTTCCGGGCGCACTGGAACATCGGGGCGCAGGCGTCGGCGAAGGGGACGTTGGACTGCGTCAACGCCTGGCTGACCGATTTCCGCGCCGACCTGCCGCGCATCGACGTGCCGGCGCTGATCGTGCAGGGCGACGCCGACCGGGTGCTGCCGTACGAGGTGACCGGGCAGCGGTTGCAGCCGTTGCTGCCCACCGCCACGTTGGTGCCGTTGCGGGGGGCACCGCACGGCATCCCCTGGACCAACGCCGGCGAGGTCAATCAGGCGATCATGGAGTTCCTGGGGGCCCCGGCGATGGCCGGGGCCTGACGACCGTTTCCGGGCGGGCGCGGCGCGCCCGCCCGGGCGGTGTCAGCCGGCCAGCCGGGCCAGTTCCTCGTCGACGATCGACGGGTCGAGCTTGCGGAAGACCGGTTTGGGCGCGGCCAGCGGCCGGCCGGCCTGCACGGGGACGGACTCCCAGCGTGCCCCGACCGTGTAGTCGCCGGTGAGCACCGGGTACGCCGGACCGCCGTCGAGGTCGTCGACCTCCTCGATGACCGGCATCGGCGCGTGCACCCCGGTGCCGCCGAGCAGCTCGTGGATCTGCTGCGCGGAGTGCGGCAGGAACGGGGTGAGCAGCGTGTTGGCGTCGCTGACCACCTGGAGCGCGACGTGCAGGATGGTGCCCATCCGCGGCTTGTCGTCGGTGTCCTTGAGTTTCCACGGGGCCTGTTCCGACAGGTACCGGTTGGCTTCGGCGACGACCTTCATCGCCTCGCCGATGGCCTGCTTCTGGCGGTGCCGGGAGATCAGGTCGCCGACGACGGCGAAGCCGGCACGGGCGGTGGCCAGCAGCGCCTCGTCGGCCTCGGTGAGCCCGGCCGGGTCGATCGGCGGGATGGCCCCGAAGTTCTTGGCCGCCATCGAGATGGACCGGTTGACCAGGTTGCCCCAGCCGGCGACCAGCTCGTCGTTGTTGCGGCGAAGGAACTCGGCCCAGGTGAAGTCGGTGTCGTTGCTCTCCGGGCCGGCGACGGCGATGAAGTAGCGCAGGGCGTCGGCGTCGTAGCGCTCCAGGAAGTCGCGGACGTAGATGACGACCTTGCGGGACGAGGAGAACTTGCGCCCCTCCATGGTCAGGTACTCGCTGGAGACCACCTCGGTGGGCAGGTTGAGTCGGCCCAGTTCACCGGGGGCGCCGTCCCGGGAGCCCTCGCCGGAGTAGCCGCTGAGCAGCGCCGGCCAGATCACCGAGTGGAAGACGATGTTGTCTTTGCCCATGAAGTAGTAGCCCTGGGCCGTCTTGCCCGGCCCGTCGGCGGACCACCACTTCCGCCACGCCTCCGGGTCGCCGGTGCGGCGGGCCCACTCGATCGAGGCGGACAGGTAGCCGATGACGGCGTCGAACCAGACGTAGATCCGCTTGTCGGGCCGGTCCTGCCAGCCGTCGAGGGGGATCGGCACGCCCCATTCCAGGTCGCGGGTGATGGCCCGGGGCTGGAGGTCGTCGAGCAGGTTCTTCGAGAACCGCAGCACGTTGGGGCGCCAGCCCTCGCGGGTGTCCAGCCACTGGCGCAGCACGTCGGCGAGGCCGGGCAGGTCGAGGAAGAAGTGCTCGGTCTCGACGAACTCCGGCGTCTCACCGTTGATTTTCGACTTGGGGTTGATCAGGTCGACCGGGTCGAGCTGGTTGCCGCAGTTGTCGCACTGGTCGCCGCGGGCGCTGTCGTACCCGCAGATCGGGCAGGTGCCCTCGATGTAGCGGTCGGGCAGGGTCCGGCCGGTGGAGGGGGAGATCGCGCCGGTGGTGACCTTGGGGACGATGTAGCCGTTGCGGTGCAGCCCGGCGAAGACCTCCTGCACGACCGCGTAGTGGTTGCGGGTGGTGGTGCGGGTGAACAGGTCGTAGGAGAGGCCCAGCGCCCTCAGGTCCTCGGCGATGACCCGGTTGTACCGGTCGGCCAGCTCGCGCGGGGTGGCCCCCTCCGCGTCGGCCTGCACCTGGATCGGGGTGCCGTGTTCGTCGGTGCCGGAGACCATGAGCACGTCGTGACCGGCCATCCGCATGTACCGGGCGAAGACGTCGGAGGGAACGCCGAATCCGGAGACGTGGCCGATGTGGCGCGGGCCGTTGGCGTAGGGCCAGGCGACCGCGGCGAGAACGTGACTCATGACCAGCAAGCCTAGTGACCGGGCCGGGGCGTCCGCGAACCAATAGGGCGCGTCCCACGCCCACCGGCCGGACGCTCGTCCGATTTGTCACCGACACGCGGCCTGAGCTGCGCCCCGACCGCGCAGCCACGGTGTCCAATGAACGCCGTGGCGGCGAGACAAGCGGGACACGACGAGCCCTCCCCCGGCAACCCGGCGCCGGAGCCGGTCCGGTCCGACCCGGCGAGGGCGCCGACCGGGCCGGTCCCGCGACCGGCGAGCGGTTCGGGCGGATGCGGGGGCACGGTCGCACCGCAGCCGCGGGTGGCCTCCGGGCCGGACAATTCGCCCGTCGAGGTGGAACCGACCACTGGCGCACCGGTGGACGCGGTGCCACGCCGGGTTCCGGTCCGCCGGGCGCGCGGGCAGCGCGCGGAAGCCGATCGAGACGCGGGCACGGCCGACGACGGCGGGTTCCTCTGGCCCTCCATCGAGGAGGTGCACTGGGACGGCACGCCGCTGCGGGAGGAGTCGAAGCAGGCCCGGAAGCCGCCAGCCGCGCCTGCCCGTCCCCGCGCGCCCCGTGCCCCGCATCCTCCGGACCCGGTACGTGGACTGGCGACACTGCTGGCGTTGAGCCTGGTCGCCGCCTTCTTCGGTTGGGTCAGCGCCGGCCCGTTCTGGTTGGCGGTCGGGCACGCCACGACCGGGACGGTGGTGGTCACGGACTGCTCCGGGGGCGGCCTGACCCAGCGGTGCCGGGGGATCTTCACCGCCGACCGGGAACGGTTCCGCGTCCACGGCGTACGCATCAGCGG
>NZ_SMJY01000163.1:0-14704 GCF_004348355.1 Micromonospora sp. KC721
CACCTGACCCCCCGGGTCTCCCACCCCGGGGGCGTGCGCTCTCCCTGTTGATCACGAAGTGGGCGGCGGTTGAGGTGATCGGCATCGCCGTCTACTGCATGATCAACGCGGGGTTGGGGTACGAAGGTGGGCCGAGCGATGGGAACCGTGCCCCCGGTGAGGAGGGCAGGCGGTCTAGGCTTGCCCGGTGGCGGTGGAACAGCAGGCGCGGGGTGCGATGAACGGCGTGGTGCGGACGGGTCGTCGGCGGTCCCGCCGGGACGAGATCCTGGAGATCGCGGTCGGCCTCTTCGCCGCACGCGGCTACCACGGCGTATCGATGGACGACATCGGTGCCGCGGCCGGGGTGACGGGGCCGGCCCTGTACCACCACTTCGCCGGCAAGGAGGCGATGCTGGCGGCCGCGCTGATCCCGGTCAGTGAGGGGCTGCTCGACGGTGGCCGGGACCGGGCCGCCGTCCACCCTGGCGACCCGCGGGCCGCACTGGAGTCCCTGATCGACTTCCACGTGGACTTCGCGCTCGCCAATCCCGCGGTCATCGCGCTGCACCTGCACGAACTGGACCGGCTCCCCGACGAGCCGCGTCGCCGCATCCGCCGGCTCCAGCGTCTCTATGTGGAGGAATGGGTGACGGTGCTGACCGCGCTGCACCCCGACCTGCCCGACGGTGAGGCGCGGGTGCTGGCCCACGCCGCGTTCGGTCTGATGAACTCCACCCCGTTCCTCGGGGGCGAGGTGGAGCGCCGACGCCGCGCCGCACTGCTCCGTGGTGCCACCCTGGCCGCTCTCCTCGCCCCGACTCCGGTCTGAGCCGTTCCCGACTCCACCACCGGGGCTGCCCCTGGGTCCGGTGGTCGGGTGCTGACTCGTGAGTAACCGGGCGGTCATGGTTGGCTGGCAGCCGTCGTCACCCCCTGGACGTCGGGAGGAAACATGATCGAGTCGCTGCTCGTCGCCAACCGGGGCGAGATCGCCCGCCGGATCATCCGTACCGCCAGGCGGCTCGGCATCCGTGCGATCGCGGTGCACTCGGAGGCCGATGCCGGCCTGCCGTTCGTCAGCGAGGCCGACGAGGCCGTCTGCGTGGGGCCGGCCAATCCGGCGCAGAGCTACCGGAACGTGGAGGCGATCCTCGCCGCCGCCAAGAGCACCGGCGCGCAGGCCGTCCACCCTGGCTACGGCTTCCTGTCGGAGAACGCCGAGTTCGCCCGTACCGTCGAGGCCAGCGGCCTGATCTGGGTCGGGCCCGGCGCGGACGCGATCAGCGCGATGGGCGACAAGATCAACGCCCGGAACCTGATGGCGGCGGCCGGGGTGCCGGTCGCGCCGGGCACCACGGAACCGGCGGCCGACCTGGCGGCGGCGGTGGCCGCCGCCGGCGAGATCGGCTACCCGGTGATGGTCAAGGCCGCGGCCGGTGGCGGTGGCATGGGCATGGGTGTGGCGAATGACGAGGCCGCGCTGCACATCGAGTACGACAAGGTGCGCTCGTTCGCCGAGCGCATGTTCGGTGACGGCTCGGTGTTGATCGAGCGCTACTTCCCCCGGGTACGCCACGTCGAGGTGCAGATCCTCGGCCTCGCCGACGGCCGGGTGGTGGCCCTGGGCGAGCGGGAGTGCTCGGTGCAGCGCCGTAACCAGAAGCTGGTCGAGGAGTCGCCGTCCCCGGCGGTCTCGCCGGAGCTGCGGGAACGGTTCCTGGCGGCGGCGGTCCGTGCCGGCGAGGCGGTGAACTACCGCAACGCGGGCACGGTGGAGTGCCTGCTCGATCCGACCACCGGAGAGTTCTTCTTCCTGGAGATGAACACCCGCCTCCAGGTGGAGCATCCGGTGACCGAGCTGGTGTACGGCGTGGACCTGGTCGAGGAGCAGCTGCGGGTGGCCGCCGGGCTGGCGCCGACCTTCGACCCGGACGCGCTCGCCCCGCGCGGGCACGCCATCGAGCTGCGCGTCAACGCCGAGGACCCGAAGCGTTTCCTGCCCGGTCCCGGCGTGATCAAGACCTGGGTCGAACCGACCGGCGAGGGTGTCCGGGTGGACTCGGGCTATGTCGAGGGCAACACCGTCACGCCGTTCTACGACAGCTTGATGGCGAAGCTCATCGTGAGTGGCGCCGACCGGGCCGAGGCGATCGAGCGGGCGAAGGCCGCGGTCGCCGCCTTCGAGCTGGCCGGCCCGAAGAACAACCTCCCCTTCTTCGCCGAGCTGCTGGAGAACGACGAGTTCCTCTCCGGCGACTACGACACCGCCATCGTCACCCGCATGCGCTGACGATCCGGTCTCTTTCGGGCGGTGGGATGCTGGGGGAACCAGCATCCCACCGTCACAGTGAGGTGACCCCTAATGGCGGAACTGCCGGACTTCGTCTCCATCCGTGAGGTCGGCCCCCGGGACGGGCTCCAGAACGAGGAGCCCATCCCGACCGAGGCCAAGGTGCGGCTGCTCGACGCCCTGTCCCGCACCGGCGTACGGCGGATCGAGGCGGTGTCGTTCGTGCATCCGAGGGCGATTCCGCAGATGGCCGACGCGGACGAGGTGTGGCGGCGGGCCGCCAAGGCCGAGGGGGTGCGCTACTCGGCCCTGGTGCCGAACACCCGGGGTGCGCAGCGCGCCCTGGCCACCGGGTTCACCGAGATCGAGGTGGTGGTGTCGGCGAGCGACACCCACAACCGGCGCAACGTCAACCGCTGCACGGATGAGTCGCTGGACGACATCGCGGAGCTGATCGACCTGCTGCATGGCGCCGGCGCGCGCGCCGAGGTGATCGTGGCGACCAGCTTCGGCTGTCCGTACGAGGGGGACGTCGACCCGGCCCGGGTGGCCGGCATCGTCGACCGGGTGGTGCGCGACGGCGCCGACCGGGTGGCGTTCGGCGACACCACCGGCATGGGTACGCCCCGCCGGGTCCGCGAACTCCTCACCGCCGTACGCGAGCGCAACGCCCACGTCCCGGTGCTGCTGCACTTCCACAACACCCGGGGCACCGCGCTGGCGAACCTGCTCACCGCCCTGGAACTCGGCGTCACCGAGTTCGACGCCAGCGTGGGCGGCCTGGGCGGCTGCCCGTACGCCCCGGGCGCCAGCGGCAACCTGGCCACCGAGGAGGCGGTGCACATGTTGCACGACATGGGCATCGACACCGGCATCGACCTGGACGCGCTGATCGAGGCGGCGGAACTGGCCGAGGAGTTGACCGGCAAGCGCCTGCCCTCCGGCGTCCTGCGCGCCGGCCCCCGTACCCGCCTCACGCCGCTCCCGGCCTGAGTCACCCGGTGCTGGGGGTACGCCGGCTTCGGCGTGCCCCCAGCCTCGTGGTTCAGCGGGTCAGCGCGCCCGACTCGGTCGGCAGGCCGGCCGCCACCCAGTCCTCGATGCCCTCGGCGTACTTGCGCACGTTGGTGTAGCCGAGGGCGGTGAGCCGGTCGGCGACCCGGCCGCTGTTCGGGCAGGAGGGGTTGGAGCAGTAGGTGACGATCGCGGCTTGCCGGTCCGGCAGCAGTTCCGCGGCGCGTGCGGACACGTCGGCCTCGATCAGGGGGACGGCTCCCGGCAGGTGCTGCCGGGCGTAGTAGTCGCCGCCGAGGGCGTCGACGACGGTGACGGTGCCGGCATTGATGGCGGCGCGCAACTCGTCACGGGCGATCAGGCTGGACATGGTGACCTCCGAAGTAGGTGGACTATAGTCCGGTTATGCCTCGGAACGTTAGCGGACCGCAGTCCGCTTACGCCACTTCTCCCGCCGAACTGCTGGAGTTGCGTACGTCACCGCCCAGGGAGCGGGCTGATGCCGCGCGCAATCGGGCGGCCGTGTTGGAGGCGGCCGCCGTCCTCTTTCGGGAACGCGGCGTGGAGGCCGTCTCGATGGACGCGGTGGCTGCCGCCGCGGGGGTGGGCAAGGGAACACTGTTCCGCCGGTTCGGCGACAAGGCGGGCCTGGCCACCGCGCTACTCGACGAGCAGGAGCGGGATCTCCAGGAGGCGATCCTGTTCGGCCCGGCTCCGCTGGGTCCCGGGCCGTCCGGGACCGCGGTGACCTCCCAGGAGCGGCTCCGTGCCTTCGTCGAGGCATACCTGGACCACCTGCTCGGCCACCTGGACCTGGTGCGGGTGTCGGAGACCGCCGCCCCCGGAGCGCGGTACCGGATTGGGGCGTACCGGTTCTGGCGCCGGCATGTCGCTCTGCTGCTGGCCGGCCGCGCCGACCCGGTGGCCGACGCTCACCTGCTGCTCGCTGCGTTGGCTGCCGAGCACGTGGCCGCCGTCCGGGTCGAACTCGGCGACGAGCGGCTGCGCGGGAGTCTGCGCGGACTGGTCGACGCCCTCACGTCGTGAGTCGCGGTGCAGAGCCTCGGCGGGTCGCCGCGGGGGGAGCCGATGCGCTAGCCTAACGATCGTTCAGGTCGGGTCGTCCGTTCACGAGGCGGGCGGCGCAGGGGCGAGGGAGTCGGCGTGACGCTCGACGGTGAGGCACTGGAGCAACTACGCAAGCGCGCCCGGGCCGGCGGTGCGGACAAGTACCACGCGGCGAACGCCGCCAGGGGCAAACTCTTCGCCCGCGAGCGGGTCGCCCTGCTGGTGGACGAGGGCTCGTTCGTCGAGGATGGCCTGTTCGCCAACGCCTGCGGCGGCAGACCGGTTGGCGCGGCGGCCAGCACGACTGCTGACGGCCTGCCGGCCGACGGCGTGGTCACCGGCACCGCCACCATCGACGGCCGGCCGGTCTGCCTGATGGCGAACGACTCGACGGTGAAGGCCGGCAGTTGGGGGGCGCGTACCGTCGAGAAGATCATCCGGATCATCGAGCGGGCGTACACGACCGCCGTCCCGATGGTCTACCTGGTCGACTCGGCCGGTGCCCGGATCACCGACCAGGTCGAGCTCTTCCCGGGCCGACGCGGCGCCGGCAGGATTTTCTGGAATCAGGTTCGCGCCTCCGGATCGATCCCGCAGGTCTGCGCGCTGTTCGGGCCGAGCGCGGCGGGCGGGGCGTACATCCCGGCGTTCTGCGACGTGGTGGCCATGGTGGACGGCAACGCCAGCATGTACCTCGGCTCGGACCGGATGGTCGAGATGGTCACCGGCGAGAAGACCACGCTGGAGGCGATGGGCGGGGCGAAGGTGCACTGCACCGAGTCCGGCGTCGGGCACTTCCTCTGCAAGACCGAGGCCGAGGCGCTCGACGTGGTGAAGCGCTACCTGTCGTACCTGCCGG
This sequence comes from Micromonospora sp. KC721, assembly GCF_004348355.1. Taxonomy (NCBI): domain Bacteria; kingdom Bacillati; phylum Actinomycetota; class Actinomycetes; order Micromonosporales; family Micromonosporaceae; genus Micromonospora; species Micromonospora sp. KC721. Next base: position 5,214 of record NZ_SMJY01000163.1, read on the forward strand.
CGAACTGGACGCAGGCACCGCCGGCCGTCGAGCCGGTGGCGGCGCCGACCACGGTCGACCTGGCCGCCCTGGTGCCGGCCAGCGAACGGCAGGCGTTCGACATGCGCCGGTACGCCAGGGGCCTGCTCGACGAGGGCAGCTTCTTCGAGATCCAGGCGCTCTGGGCCAAGGAGCTGACCATCGGCTTCGGCCGGCTGGGCGGCGAGGTCGTCGGGGTGGTCGGCAACAACTCGATGTTCAAGGGTGGGGTGCTCTTCGTCGACTCGGCCGACAAGGCGACCCGGTTCGTGCAGCTCTGCGACGCGTTCAACGTGCCGCTGCTGTTCCTGTCCGACGTGCCCGGGTTCATGGTCGGCAGCGCGGTGGAGAGGCAGGGCATCATCCGGCATGGCGCCAAGATGATCACCGCGATCTCGGAGGCGACCGTCCCCAAGATCTGTGTGGTGGTGCGCAAGGCGTACGGCGCGGGCCTCTACGCGATGGCCGGCCCGGGCTTCGAACCGGACGCGACGATCGCGCTGCCCACCGCGAAGATCGCGGTGATGGGCGCGGAGGCCGCGGTCAACGCCGTCTACGCCAACAAGATCGCGGCGATTCCCGACGAGGCCGAGCGCGCCGCGTTCGTCGCCGCCCGGCGCGAGGAGTACGAGCGGGACATCGACATCGTCCGGCTCGCCAGCGAGCTGGTGGTCGACGCGATCGTCGAGCCGCACGAACTCCGCGCCGAACTGCTGCGCCGCTTCGCCGCCGCCCGCACCAAGGACCGGCACTTCTCGCGCCGCCGGCACGGCGTCACCCCGGTCTGACCGGCCCACCCGCCACGGTCCCGGCACGACCCGGACCGGCACCAGCCCGTCCCGGCGTCACGAGCGCCCGGCGGCCCGTCCACACAGGAGGATCAGATGGACTTCCGGCTCAGCGAGGAACACGAGGCGCTGCGGTCCAGCGTGCGGGAGTTCGCCCGTGAGGTGGTCGCCCCGGTCATCGGCGAGCACTACGAGAAGCACACCTTCCCGTACGAGATCATCCGGCAGATGGGCAAGATGGGCCTGTTCGGCCTGCCCTTCGGCGAGGAGTACGGCGGCATGGGCGGCGACTACTTCGCGCTCTGCCTGGCCCTGGAGGAGTTGGCCCGGATCGATTCCAGCGTGGCCATCACCCTGGAGGCGGCGGTCTCCCTCGGCGCGATGCCGATCTACCGGTTCGGTACTCCGGAGCAGCGGGCGCAGTGGCTGCCGAGGCTGCTCGGCGGCGAGGCGCTCGCCGGCTTCGGCCTGACCGAGCCGGGCACCGGCTCGGACGCCGGCGGCACCCAGACCCGCGCGGTGCTCGACGAGGCCACGAACGAGTGGGTGATCAACGGCTCCAAGGCGTTCATCACCAACTCGGGTACGGAGATCACCGCCCTGGTCACCGTCATGGCCGTGACCGGTACCCGGCCCGACGGGTCCAAGGAGCTGTCCACCATCATCGTCCCGAGCGGGACGCCGGGCTTCACGGTCGCGCCGGGGTACTCGAAGGTCGGCTGGACCGCGTCGGACACCCACGAGCTGACCTTCGACGACTGCCGGGTCCCGGCGGCGAACCTGCTCGGCGAGCGGGGGCGCGGGTTCGCCCAGTTCCTGCGGATCCTCGACGAGGGCCGGATCGCGATCGCCGCGCTCGCCGTCGGTCTGGCCCAGGGCTGCGTCGACGAGTCGATCAGGTACGCGCAGCAACGCCAGGCGTTCGGCCAGCCGATCGGCAGTTACCAGGCGATCCAGTTCAAGATCGCCGACATGGAGGTGAAGGCGCACACCGCGCGGCTGGCGTACTACGACGCGGCGGCGCGGATGCTCGCCGGCGAGCCGTTCAAGCGGCAGGCCGCGATCGCGAAACTGCACGCCAGCACCGTCGCCGTCGACAACGCCCGCGAGGCGACCCAGATCCACGGCGGCTACGGCTTCATGAACGAGTACCCGGTGGCCCGGTTCTGGCGGGACGCCAAGATTCTGGAGATCGGCGAGGGTACCTCCGAGGTGCAGCGGATGATCATCGCTCGCGACCTCGGAGTCTGATCGCCTTCGGGTCCGCCCGGCAAGAACTCTGTCAGGTTCCGGGACGTCGGGCATACGACGTACCGGTGTCGACCGTCGTATCCCATCCGTACCCTTCCTGCCCATGACCCCGGCTCATGATCACCTGTCGGGCCCGGATGATGGTCGCCCCCCGCTCGGGGAGTTGCTGCGGGGGCACCGCCTGGCCGCCGGTCTCACCCAGGCCGAGCTGGCGGAGCGGGCCGGGCTCGGGGTGCGGACGGTGCGGGACCTGGAGCGCGGCCGGGCCAGCCGGCCACAGCGCAGCACGGTCGAACTTCTCGCCGACGCGCTCGGCCTCACCGGCGGGGTCCGCGCCGCCTTTCTCTCCGCCGCCCGGCGGCGGACCGTCGAGCGGGCCGCCGCCGGGGGCGGGGAAGTGGGCGCAACCGCGGTTGCCGCGTCGGCTCCCGCATCCGGTACGCCGTTCGCGCTGCCGCCTCCGGTCGAGCTGGTCGGCCGGGAGCGGGACCGCGCCGATCTGGTCGCCCTGCTCACCACCGACGGGGGACCGCCGGTGGTGAGCCTGGTCGGGCTGGCCGGGGTGGGCAAGACGGCACTGGCCCTGGCGGTGGCGCACGAGGTGGTCGACGCGCATCCGGGCGGGGTCGCCGGGGTGCTGGTCGGTGAGAGTTCGGACGCCGCCGACATGCTCGCCACGGTCAGCGCGGTTCTGGGCGCGTCCCGGCTGGCCGATCTCGCCGCCCGGCTCCGCGGCCGCCCGGCGTTGCTGCTGGTGGACGCGGTGGAGCGGGCACCAGGCCCGGTCGCCGAGGCGTTGCGGCAACTCACCGACGTGGTGCCCACGCTGCGGGTGCTGGTCACCGGGCGGCATCCGGTGGGCGTTCCGGGAGAGCTGGTCCGACCGGTCGCCCCGCTGGACGTACCACCGCCGGACGTGGACGACGCCGTCGAGCTGGCCCGGTACCCGGCGGCGGCGCTCTTCACCGCCCGCCTCGCCCGGGTCCGCCGGGAACCGCCCGACCAGCGGGAACTGCCGGCCCTCGCCGCGCTGGTGCGCCGGCTCGGCGGCCTGCCGCTCGCCATCGAGCTGATGGCCGCCAGGGGGCGGATCCTGGACCTCGACGAACTGCTCGACCGGTACGGCAATCGGGTGCTCGACCTGGCCGCCGCCGACCCGGGCCGGCGCGGCTGGGAACCGGCCGGGACGGCCGTGCGGGCCGCCGCGCCGGTGACCCTGCGGGAGGCGGTGGCCACCAGTTACCGCCTGCTCGCCGGGCACGAACGGGCGGCGTTGCGCCGGCTCGCCGTTTTCGCCAACCGGTGGTCGGTGGAGTTGGCCGAGGAACTGCTGGCCGACGAGATCGGCTGGGCTGTCGACCCTGTTCCGCTGCTGGACCGGCTGGTGCAGCTCGGTCTGGTCAGCGTCCGGGGCACCGGGGCATTCCGGTTCCGGCTGCTCGACGCGGTCCGGGACTTCGCCCTGGAACGGGTGGCCGGGCGCGGTGAACTGACCGCGATCCGCCGCCGGCACGCGCTGGTCGTCACCCGGCTGGTGGCCCGCACCGCACCCGATCTGGCCGGCCCGGAGTTGTCCCGTGCGGTGCGCCTGCTCGACGAGGTGACCAGCGACATCGGCACCGCCCTGGCACACGCGGCCACCGACGACCCGCACACCGCGCTGCGGCTGGCGGCGGCGCTGCCCCGCTGGTGGCGGCTGCGCGGGCGGGACGTCACCGGGCGCCAGTGGCTGCGGCGGCTGCTGGCGGACCCGCGTACCGCCGATGCCGACCCGATGGTGCGGGCGTGGGCGCTGCTCGGGGTGGCCCGGCTGGCGGTCGAGCACGGCGCGGGGGCGGCGGAGTTGGCCGCGGTCCGCTCGGCGCTCGACGTGTTCGCGGCGCGCGGCGACGTCACCGGCGAGTTGGAGGCGCGGAGCGTGCTCTGTGCGTTGCTCGTCGCCACCGGCGGGCACGACGAGGCGCGGGAGCAGGCGCGGGCGATGCTGGTCGTGGCGACCCGGCACGACCGGCTCCGGAACATTGCGGTCGCCCAGTATCACCTCACCTGGCACGAGATCCGCCTGGGCAACCTGGCCGGCGCCCGCCGACGGTTGGCCACGGTCGACCGGTTGGCCGCGCAGTGCGGCGAGCGGCGACTGCGTCTGCTGGCGCGGGCCAGCCTCGTCGAGGTGGCCCGTTACCAGGGCCGGTACGCCGAGGCGGTCGAGCGGGGCCGGAGAACGGTGGGAGCGCTGGCCGAGCTGGGTGATCCCGGACACCGCCGCCGGGCGCTGGGCACGGTGGGGCTGGCGCTGGCCCAGGACGGTCGGCTGGACGAGGCCGCCGAGGTGCTCACCGAGCTGCGGACGGGCACGGATCAGGGGCGGCCGGAGGAGGGGATCTGTGCCCTGATCGAGGGGATTGTGGCGCTGCGGCGGGGCGACCGGGAGTTGGCGGCGGAGTGGTTCGGCGTCGCGGCCGGGGCCGGTGCCGCCGGGCAGGATCGGCGGGACGTGGTCGAGGCGCTGGTCGGGTTGGTGGCCAGTACCGGAGACCCGGGGGCGCGGGAGCGTCTGGACCGGGCCTGTCGACAGAGCGGAATCCGACTCCTGCCGCAGGAGTGGGAGCTGTTGCGCGACCACGGCCGGTCGAGCGACGCCGGCGAGGACGACTGAGAGGTCGGTCGGTGACCGGGGGAGGCTACCCGTAGGTCGGCGTGGTGGGCACGGCTCCGGACATACAGACGTTGGCTGGGCTGTGCCGATGTTTCGGCCTGCCGATGTGGAGGGAGGCGCGAGCGAAGAAGCCCCCTGGTGATGCCCTCGCTCAATCGCTCGCGCCCAGCACCCCCCGGTGCTTCCCCGCGCGAAAGGTAGGCTATCGAGACCGACTGCCCGATATGCCGTTCTTCCCGGGGTTGTCCCGGGCGGCGCGCCGGTTCTGCCGGTGGTTCTGCCGGTTGCGTCTCAGTCGCCCGGATCGACCTTCTTCTCCATCCAGGCGGGAACGGCGCTACCGGCCGTGGCGCCGGGGTGCACGGCGTCGCGTACCCGGCGCAGGCCGTCGAGCATCGCGGCGAGGGCCTCCGGTTCGAGTTGGCCGGTGAACCACTCCTCGATGATCCGCAGGTGGCCGGGCAGGGTCTCGTGCAGTCGCGTGAGGCCGGAGGTGGTGACCACGGCGTACGAGCTGCGCCGGTCCGCCGGGCAAGCCCGGCGGTAGAGCAGCCTGTCGCGTTCCATCCGGTCCACCACCCGGGTGACGCCACTGGTGGACAGGGAGGTCTGGGCCGCGAGATCGGTCATCCGCAGCTGGTGCCCCGGTGAACGGGCGAGCCGCATCAGCACCTCGAACTCGACGGGGGAGAGGCCGTGCTCCTCGAACTGCGCGGCGAACCGGGCCGACAGCCCGGCATGCGTCTCGTAGAGCAGGCCGATGGCGGTGATCCGGGGGTCGTCGAACACGTTCTGGTCCACCCGGCCATCCTAGCAGTGCTTGACATGGGGAATATTGCTGCCTCTATAGTTGCTGAGTCAGCCGTTGGGCTACTAAACAAAATCCCCTGGAGGGCAGCTTCATGACCAGCACCGAGTCGGTTACCCGCGACTGGGAAGGCCTGACCATCCCCGCCCCCGGCACCTACCTGCTCGACGCCGCGCACAAGCGGGTCGGCTTCGTCGCCCGCCACATGATGGTCAGCAAGGTACGCGGCGAGTTCACCGACGCCGTCGCCACCATCACCATCGCCGACGATCCCCTGCAGTCCTCGGTCACCGCCACCATCCAGGCGGCGAGCATCGACACCAAGCAGGCCGACCGGGACGGGCACCTGCGCAGCCCCGAGTTTCTCGACGCCGAGACGTTTCCGACGCTGGAGTACCGCAGCACCGGCGTGAAGTCCCGGGACGGCAACGAGTTCGTGCTGCTCGGTGAGCTGACCATCAAGGGCGTCACCAGGCAGGTCGAGCTGGAAGTCGAGTTCGAGGGCGTCGGCCACACCCCGTTCGGCACCGACGTGTTCGGCTTCACCGCCAGCACGGAGATCGACCGGGAGGACTTCGGCCTCACCTGGAACGTGGCGCTGGAGACCGGTGGCGTGCTGGTCGGCAAGAAGATCAAGATTGAGATCGAGGGCGAGGCCGTTCGCCAGGCCTGAGCATCCTCCGCGGCACGGCCCCCGCTCCCTCGCCGGAGTGGGGGCCGTGCCGCGTCCGGGGTGCGGATTGTCACTGCCGGCGAAGGGCTCCGGGGGCGCTGCGGTTCACCGCCGCGGGGTACGGGATGGGCGCACGCGCGTACGTCGTCGGGCTCTGGTCCTGACGCGAAAGCGCTCTTACGGTTGGTTCACCAACGCGCGGCGGGACGGCACGGTCCCGCGCGCCTCGCGCCAGGAGGGCAGATGGGCAGAGACGTCGAGCAGGACGCCTTCTCCCGGGAGGACCGGGTCCGCTACCGGCAGAAGGTCCGGCGCTGCCTGGACGTCTTCGCGCTGATGTTGGACGACTTCGGCTTCGACGCGGACCGACCGATGACCGGCCTGGAGATCGAACTCAACCTGATGGACCCGGTCGCCGAGCCGGCGATGCGCAACGAGGAAATCCTGGCCGCCATCGCCGACCCGCTCTTCCAGACCGAGTTGGGGCGGTTCAACCTGGAGTTGAACGCCAACCCCCGGTTGATCGAAGGCACCGGCTTCGCCGACTACGAGCAGGATCTGCGCAGCAGCCTCGCCCGCGCCGACGAGCGCGCGGCGAAGTCCAACGCCCGGATCGTCCTGGTCGGCATCCTGCCCACCCTCACCGAGCGGCACCTGGTGGCCGACAACCTCTCCACCAACGAGCGCTACCGGGTGCTCAACGACCAGATCGTCGGTGCCCGTGGCGAGGACCTCGAACTGGACATCCGGGGTGTGGAACGGCTCCAGACCCACACCGACTCGATCGCGCCGGAGGCGGCCTGCACCAGCCTCCAGCTCCACCTACAGGTCGCGCCGGACAGCTTCGCCGACTACTGGAACGCCTCGCAGGCCATCGCGGGCGTCCAGGTCGCGGTCGGCGCCAACTCCCCCTTCCTGTACGGGCGACAGCTCTGGGCGGAGACCCGGATCGCGCTGTTCGCGCAGGCCACCGACACCCGCCCGGACGAGCTGAAGGCCCAGGGCGTACGCCCCCGGGTATGGTTCGGGGAGCGGTGGATCACCTCGATCTTCGACCTGTTCGAGGAGAACGTCCGGTACTTCCCACCGCTGCTGCCGATCTGCGAGGACGAGGATCCGGTCGAGGTTCTGCACGCCGGCGGCGTACCGCAACTGGCGGAGCTGCGCCTGCACAACGGCACCGTCTACCGCTGGAACCGGCCGGTCTACGACATCATGAACGGCCGCCCGCACCTGCGGGTGGAGAACCGGGTGCTGCCCGCCGGACCGACGGTGATCGACATGCTGGCCAACGCGGCCTTCTACTTCGGACTGGCGCGCGGGCTCGCCGAAGCCGACCGTCCCATCTGGAGCCAGCTCACCTTCAGCTCCGCCGAGGAGAACTTCCACGCCGCCGCGCGCCGGGGCATGGACGCGGTGCTGCACTGGCCCCGGCTCGGCGACGTACCGGTCACCAAGCTGGTGCTGGACACCCTGCTGCCGACGGCGGCCACGGGCCTGGACCGGTTCGGTGTCGCCCCGGCCGAACGGGACCGGCTGCTCGGCATCATCGAGCAGCGCTGCCGTACCGGCCGCAACGGCGCGGTGTGGCAGACCGAGACGGTCTGGGCGGCCGAACGGCACCGCGACATGGACCGGGACGCGGCCCTGCGCCACATGGCCCGCTGCTACGCCGACCTACAGCGCAGCAACCAGCCGGTGCACACCTGGCCGGTGGGCTGACCCGCCTCCGGTCCGTGCCGGACGATCCGAGGAGGACGGCAGGCCGGGCCGGTCAACGAGACCCGCCCGGCGTCGGGTCGGCCGGAAGGGCTCCGCCGGGCACCGGGCCGGCCTCGACGGTTGCGTCCGGCGGCGGGTCGGTCGGGTCGGTCCGGCCCGGCTCCCGGTCGGGCGCGGTGCCCCCGTTCGTCGCCGGGTCGGGCGGGAGCGGCGCGGTGGTCTGCCCGCCGGTCGTCGTCCGGTCGCCGACCGGCGGCAGCGGCGGCGTGCCGGGCCGCTGCCGCGGTGCGGCGACCTGCTGCCGGGCGGCGGTGCGCCGCTGGGCGAGCGCGGCCACCAGCACTGACCCGGCGGCACCGACCACGACCGCGTACGGGGCCACGAGGTGCGCCGACACCTGCGCCGGAGTGACGGTGGCGAGCCTCGGCACGGCCAGCAGGTAGGCCAGCGCGACGAGGAGCGGCCCGGCCGCGCCGGAGATCGCCGCACCGAGCCGGCGCTCCGCCACCCGGGCGGCCCGCCGGGCGGCCAACCCGCCGATCAACAGCGCCGATCCGGTGGCGAGCAGCACACCCGGCCAGTAGACGTAGTCGCGCAGCCAGAAGCCCGGCCGGTCGGCGCTGATCTGCCAGATGCCGAGCTGGGCGGTGTTCAGCCCGCGCCCGGCGAGGACCCCATCCACCACCGACACCACGGCGAGCAGCCAGAGCCAGCCCACCGTGGCGATCACGTTGGTCGCGGCGGCCCGGACGGAGAGCGCCCAGTACGCGGCCAGCAGGCCCAGCAGTACGCCGACGGCCGCGTGCCCGGCCGCGATGGTCGGCGGCGACGAGATCTGCGGTGCGGTGGCGTCCCGGGCGGGCACGGCCACCAGCAGTACGGTGAGCGAGGCGCCCACCGCGCCGCCGACCGCCAGCACCGCCCGGCGCGGCGCGCCGTCGGGCGGCGGAGCGTCGCTGCCGGGTCCGTGGAGTCGCTGTGCGCAGACCGCGCCGAGCACGGTCGAGACGGCCGCGATCCAGGTGGCCCACGCCAGGCTCGCGAACCAGGCCGGTGCGGTACGCCCGGCGTCGACCGGTGCCCAGTCGATGATGCCCAGCCCGTAGGCGAAGCCCAGCTGTGCCGCACCCACACCGGCGGCGACGCCGATCGCGGTGGCGGTTGATCCTCCCCAGCGTCGTCGGGCCATGTCGGGGAGCGTAACGTCCCCTGATCGGCCCGGCGAGTCGTGGCGGTGCCCGCCACGTGTGGTGACGGCTGGGCGGCAACCGGTACGGTCGCGGTGACGAGGCGGGAGCGCGATGAGCGACGAACACACCCTTCCGGATGATCCGGCGCCCCGGCAGCCGGGCCGGGGCACCCTGCTGCTGGGCGGGAGCCTGGCTCTCGTCCTGCTCGCCGCCGTTGGGGCGACCGCCGGCTGGCTGCTGGCCGGGCCCGCCGAACCGTCCCCGGCCGGGTCGTCGCAGGCGGCACCGCCCAGCGCTTCCGCCACGCCGGTGACCGAGGCGGCCCCGACCCGGCCCCCTGCCGACCGGCCGACCACTCCGCGCACCAGCGCGCCCGCCTCCCGCC
>NZ_SMJY01000164.1:0-14613 GCF_004348355.1 Micromonospora sp. KC721
CGCCCCGGCCGACGAGCCCCGGCGCGAGAGCCCCCCGCCGGTCGCTTCGGCAGCCGGCGGCCCCGGCCAGCCGGCGGTCGCCCGTGCCGCCGCCCCGGTGATCCGACCCGACGAGGCCGGCCGCGCGACGCCGCCCCAACGGCAGCCCGGACGGCCGGACGCCGCCGGGACGGCCACCGTCGGGCCGCAGTCCCGTCCCGACCAGCCGGTGGCCCCGGCACGCGCGGCGGCCGCCGTGCCGCCGGAAGCCCGAGCGGCGGAACCGGTGGACGTGCCGCCGGTTCGCCCGGCCACGGAGGAGGAGCCGTCGACCGGGGACACCGCCGGTGGGCTCAGCGGTGCCCGCTCCGAGCTGCGTCGCCGGATACGGGAGCGGCGGCGGCTGCGGCTCGGCATCCTGGTCCTGGTCAGTGTGGTGCTGCTCGGCGCGCTGCCGCTCTACTTCGGCATCCGTACCCTCAGTCGGGATCCGGTGTTCGACACCCTCGACGAGCTGGACGTGCCGGGCTGGGCGGCGGTCCAGACGGTCGACAACGTCAGCGGCAACCGCTGGTGCCTGCAGGACTGCCGGCTGCGGGAGCGCACTGTGCAGTCGGAGCGCTCGCCCGAGGAGACCGCCCGGGCCTACGAGGCGGCGTTGGGCCGGGAAGGCTGGCAGCGGTGGCAGGTCGACCTCTGCCCGCAGCAGCCCGACAAGGGCAGCTACACCTGCTGGCGGCAGGACGAACTCACCCTCGACCTGTGGGTGCGTGCGCCCTCCTGCCTGCCGCCACCGGTCGACGGCGCCCCGGCGCTGCCGCCGTCGCCGCTGGCGTCCGCGCCGGCCTCACCCGCGCCGGCGGGATGTGCCGGATCGTTGGTGTCGATGAAGGTCCGTAACGCCATCGACGACGATCGGACCCGACCGCAACCCAGCACCGACCCGTCTCTCACCGGGGAGGACCCGTTCCCCACGCTCACCGAGGATCCGCTCGGCGAGCCGACACCGACACCGTCACCGTCCTGAGCCCGTTTTCATCACGGACGGTAGGGTCTGGGGCTGGCGGGCCCGCCCGCGCGCGTCGGCCGTGGCCGGTCGGCGTGTCCGTTGCGGGCAGGACGGTCGCGCGTTCCGGGCAGAGGCCCGGAACGCCTGCTTGAGGAGGACAGGCGTGGAGCTTGGAGAGGTCGCGGCTCTAATCGCGGCGATCGCATTCGCGATGCTGGTGCTGATCCTGACGCTGCCGATCCTGCGGCTGCGGCACACCGTGGACGCCGCCACCCGCATGATCAATGACCTCAACGACCAGACCGGCCCGCTGCTCGGCGAGGTGAACACCACCGTGCGGAACGTCAACACCGCCCTGGAGCAGGTGCAGACCTCCCTCGACGGGGTGAACCTCCAGCTCGCCAAGGTGGACACGATGACCAGTCACGCGCAGAACGTGACCGCGAACGTGGCGAACCTGGCCACCGTCGTCTCCGCCGCCGCGGCCAACCCGCTGGTCAAGGTCGCCGCGTTCGGCTACGGGGTGCGCCGGGCCGCGGCGGCCCGCCGGCACGCGGAGACCGAGCGTGAGGTGCGCGACACGATCAAGCAGCAGCGCCGTGCCGCCAAGCGCGGCCAGGGCTGAGCCGGCCGGGGGCGAGCGGGAGGATTGAGCACATGAGGCGACTGTTCTGGCTGGGCATCGGGCTGGCCGTGGGGGTGGTGGTCGTCCGCAAGGCGACCCGCACCGCACAGGCGTACACCCCGGCCGGCATCGCGAACGGGCTGTCGGAATCGGCTGGCGGCCTGGTCGAGTCGCTGCGTAGCTTCGTGACGGACGTCCGGGTGGGGATGGCCGAGCGCGAGCAGGAGATCCACGAGGCGTTCGCCCGCGGCGAGGCGTTCGACGACCAGTTCGCCGAGCTGCGGGACCCCCCGCGCATCGGTGAGCGAGACATCTTTCCGGAGGAGCACCAGCGATGAAGACGGCGGAGATCAAGCGGCGGTACCTCGCCCACTTCGAGGCCAACGGCCATGCCGTGGTGCCGTCCGCTCCGCTGCCTGCCATCAGCGACCCGAACCTGCTGTTCGTCAACGCCGGCATGGTGCAGTTCGTGCCCTACTTCCTGGGCCAGCAGACCCCTGCGTACACCCGCGCGGTCAGCGTCCAGAAGTGCATCCGCACGCCGGACATCGACGAGGTCGGCAAGACCAGCCGGCACGGCACGTTCTTCCAGATGAACGGGAACTTCTCCTTCGGTGACTACTTCAAGGCCGGGGCGATCCCGCTGGCCTGGGAGTTGGTCACCAAGCCGGTCGACGCCGGCGGTTTCGGGCTGGACCCGGAGCGGGTCTGGCCGACGGTCTACCTGGACGACGACGAGGCCTTCGACATCTGGCGGTCGGTGGGGGTGCCGGCCGAGCGGATCGTCCGCCGGGGCAAGAAGGACAACTTCTGGTCGATGGGCATCCCCGGCCCGGCCGGGCCCTGCTCCGAGCTGTTCTACGACCGGGGCCCGTCCTACGGTCGCGAGGGCGGCCCGGAGGTCGACGAGGACCGGTACATGGAGTTCTGGAACCTCGTCTTCATGCAGTACGAGATCGCCGACGTGCGGAGCAAGGAGGAGTTCCGGATCGTCGGTGACCTGCCGGCGAAGAACATCGACACCGGGATGGGCCTGGAGCGGATGGCGTCCATCCTCCAGGGCGTCGACAACCTGTACGAGATCGACGAGGTCCGGCCGATCCTGGACCGGGCGGCGGAGCTGACCGGCAAGCGGTACGGCGCCCACTCCGGTCAGGTGGCCAGCGAGTCGCACCCGGACGACGTACGGCTGCGGGTGGTCGCCGACCACGTCCGGACCGCGCTGATGCTGATCGGCGACGGGGTGACCCCGTCCAACGAGGGGCGCGGCTACGTGCTGCGCCGGATCATGCGCCGGGCGATCCGGGCGGTGCGGCTGCTGGGCTGGCAGGACCGGGCGTTGCCGGAGCTGCTGCCGGTGGCGCGGGACTGCATGTCCCCGTCGTACCCGGAGCTGGCCGAGGAGTTCGACCGGATCTCGCAGTACGCGTACGCGGAGGAGGACGCCTTCCTGGCGACGCTGCGCGCCGGCACGACGATCCTGGACACCGCGATCGCCGAGACGAAGTCGGCGGGGAAGCCGGCGCTCTCCGGTGACAAGGCGTTCCAGCTGCACGACACCTACGGTTTCCCGATTGACCTGACCCTGGAGATCGCGGCCGAGCAGGGGCTCACCGTCGACTCCGAGGGCTTCCGCCGGTTGATGGCCGACCAGCGCAACCGGGCGAAGGCCGACGCGCGGGCCCGCAAGACCGGGCACACCGACGTGTCGGCGTACCGTTCGGTGCTGGACGCCGGCGGTGCGGTCGAGTTTACCGGCTACACCGAGCTGAACCGGGAGTCCCGGGTCCGGGCGCTGCTCTCCGGCGGGGCCCAGGTCGCCGCGGCGGTCGAGGGCGACACCGTCGAGCTGGTCCTGGACACCACCCCGTTCTACGCCGAGGGCGGTGGCCAGCAGCCCGACCAGGGCCTGATCACGGTGGGCGGCGGCCAGGTCGAGGTCTTCGACGTGCAGCAGCCGGTGCCGGGCCTGATCGTGCACCGGGCCAAGGTGCTGCGCGGCGAGGTGCGCGCCGGCGAGACCGGGTACGCCGAGATCGACGTGAGCCGGCGGCGGGCGATCTCCCGCTCGCACACCGCCACCCACCTGGTGCACCAGACGATGCGTAACTTCCTCGGCGAGTCGGCGACCCAGGCGGGTTCGCTGAACGCGCCGGGCCGGCTGCGGTTCGACTTCAACACGCCGACCGGTGTGGCGCCGAGCGTGCTGCGCGACGTGGAGCAGCAGGTCAACGAGGTGCTCCTGGCGGACCTGGAGGTGCACGCCTTCGTCACCACCCAGGAGGAGGCCCGCCGGATCGGCGCGATGGCGCTCTTCGGCGAGAAGTACGGCGAGCGGGTCCGGGTCGTCGAGGTCGGCGACTACGCCCGTGAGCTGTGCGGCGGCACGCACGTGGCCCGCTCGGCCCAGCTCGGCCTGGTCAAGATCCTCTCCGAGTCGTCGGTGGGTTCCGGGGTCCGGCGCATCGAGGCGTTGGTCGGCATGGACGCCTTCGGTTTCCTGGCCCGCGAGCACCTGCTGGTCTCCCGGCTGGCGGAGCTGTTCCGGGTGCCGGGCGACCAGGTCGCCGACCGGGTCGAGCAGACCGTGACCCAGCTGCGCGACGCCGAGAAGGAGCTGGAGAAGCTCCGTGCCCAGCTGGTGCTGGGTGGGGCGGCGGCGCTGGCGGGGCAGGCCAAGGACGTGGGTGGTGTGGCGTACGTGGGCACCGAGGCGCCGGAGGGGGCGGCCGGTAACGACGTGCGTACCCTCGCCCAGGAGATCCGCGGCAAGATCGACCCGGCGCGGCCGGCGGTGGTCGCGGTGGCTGCCCGGGCCAACGGGAAGGCCTCCCTGGTGGTGGCGGTGAACGCGGCGGCCCGCAGTCGCGGCCTGGCGGCGAACGACCTGGTCAAGGCGGCGTTCTCCGGCCGTGGTGGAGGCAGTCCGGACGTTGCCCAGGGCGGTGGCCTGCCGGCGGCCGAGGCGCCGAGGCTGCTGCTCACCGTCGAGAAGTCGATCGCCGAGGCGTGATGTCGTCGGCGGGGAGTAAGGGCGGGCCCGGTCGGCCCGCCCTGGCCTGTCGGGTCACGGGGGTGTCCGACCGTGGGTGAGCTGTCCCGGGGTGTCCGGCTCGGCGTGGACGTCGGGCAGGTCCGGGTGGGGGTGTCCCGGTCCGACCCGCACGGCATCCTGGCCACGCCGCTGGTCACCCTGGCCCGTGACCTGACGACGGAACCGGATGCCGTGCCGAGCGACCTGGCCGAACTGGCACACCTGGTGACCGAGCACGAGGCGGTCGAGGTGGTCGTCGGCCTTCCGATCAACCTCGCCGGTCGACACGGCCCGGCCGCGCAACACGTGACGGCCTACGCCACCCGTTTGGCCGAGGTGGTGACGCCGGTTCCGGTGACGCTCACCGACGAGAGGATGTCCACGGTCGTCGCATCTCGTAGGCTGTCCGAGCGTGGCGTCCGGGGAAAGCGCCAACGTGCGGTGGTCGACCAGGCCGCCGCGGTCGAGATCCTGCAGAGCTGGCTAGACGCGCAGCGGAGGCGGACGAAATGATCGACGATCTGGACCTCGGGTTCGACGAGCCGGAGAGGGGGGAGAAGGGGCGGCACCGGCGCGGCTTCCGCAAGCGCAACGGCAAGTCGGGTGGCGCGGGGAAGACGGTCTTCGCCCTGGTCATGGCGCTGGTGCTGCTGGGCGGCATCGGCGGTGGCGCGTTCTACGGCTTCGACCGGATCCAGAACTACTTCGTCACCCCCGACTACGACGGCTCGGGGAAGGGTGAGGCCACCGTCGAGGTGAAGCAGGGCGCCCTGATCGCCGACATCGGTGACGCGCTCGTCGCCGCCGACGTGGTGAAGAGCACCAAGGCCTTCATCGAGGCGGCCGAGGAGAACTCCCGGGCCAAGAACATCCAGCCCGGCCTCTACAAGGTGCGTAAGCAGATGAGCGCGGAGAGCGCGCTTGCCATGCTGCTGGACCGGAAGAACAAGATCACCAATCAGGTGACGATCCCGGAGGGCCGCACCGCCAAGGACACCTACAAGCTGCTCTCCGACAAGACCAAGATTCCGGTCAAGGAGTTCGAGACCGCCGCGAAGGATCCGGAGGCACTTGGCGTTCCGGACTGGTGGTTCGTCCGCAAGGACGGCAAGAAGGTCACCAAGTCGATCGAGGGTTTCCTCTACCCGGACACCTACGAGATCGCGCCGAACGCGACGGCCGAGACGATCCTCAAGACGATGGTCGACCATTTCCTGACCGTCACCGGCGAGATGAAGTTCGCCGAGGAAGTGCAGAGCGGCCTGGGTGGGGTGTCGCCGTACGAGGCGCTGATCGTGGCATCGCTGGCCCAGGCGGAGGCCGGTAACAAGGAGGACCTCGGCAAGGTCGCCCGGGTGGCGTACAACCGGGTCTACAAGGGCAACTTCCCCTGCGGGTGCCTGGAGTTCGACGTCACGGTCAACTACTACTACCAGTTGATCGGCAAGAAGACGCTCAGCTCCAAGCAGATGGGGCCCGAGGAGATGGACAACCCGAAGAACCCCTACAACCGCAAGCTGCGCGGCATGCTCCCCACCCCGATCAACAACCCGGGCAAGGAAGCGCTGGCGGGGGCGGCTAACCCGCCCAAGGGCAACTGGCTCTTCTTCGTCGCCATCGACAAGGAGGGGCACTCCGCGTTCGCCGAGACGTACGAGGAGCAGAGGCGCAACGAGGAGAAGGCCCGCAAGGCCGGCATTATCTGACGGGTTACGCTTCCGCCGGCCGAATCGTGAGCCGGGAAGCGGGGGAGTGACGTGACGGCGGTGCACAGGGCGGCGGTGCTCGGCAAGCCGATCGCGCACTCCCTCTCCCCGGTGATCCACAACGCCGGCTACGCCGCTGCCGGGCTCACCGGGTGGTCGTACACCCGGATCGAGTGTGCGGCCGACGAGCTGCCGGCCCTGGTCGCCGGCCTGGGCCCGGAGTGGGCCGGGCTGTCGGTGACCATGCCGGGCAAGGAGGCGGCGCTCGCGGTCGCCGACCTGGCGTCGCCGGTCGCCGCCGCCGTCGGTGCCGCCAACACTCTGGTACGACGACCCGACGGCACCTGGTATGCCGACAACACCGACGTGTCGGGCATGGTGGAGGTGCTCACCTCGGCCGGAGTGAGCGCCGGCGGCACGGTCACCGTGCTCGGCGCGGGCGGCACCGCGCGGGCGGCGCTCGCCGCGGCGGCCCGGCTCGGCGCGTCCGGGGTGACCGTGGTGGCCCGGCGGGCCACGGCGGTCGACGAGCTGCGGCCGGTGGCCGACGCGCTCGGGGTGCCCCTGACTGGCGCCGGCTGGGACACGGCGGCGACCCACACCACCGCCGACGTGGTGGTCTCCACCGTCCCGAAGGGTGTCGCCGATCCGCTCGTCCACCAGATCCGGTGGCGTGCGGGCACCGTGCTCTTCGATGCCCTCTACGACCCGTGGCCGACCCCGCTGGCCGCCGCGGCGTCCGCCGCCGGTTGCCGGGTGGTCTCCGGGCTCGATCTGCTGCTGGCCCAGGCGGTCGGCCAGTTCGAGCAGTTCACCGGCGTCGCCGCGCCCCGGGCGGCGATGGCCGGCGCGCTCGCCGCGCACCGCGCGCGCTGAACCCGGTGGCATCCGTTCGGGCGACGGACGCCGGAGCGGCCCCCTCGCTACGCTGGCTGCTGCCGATGACCGTCACCGACTTCGGGGAGTGTCCCGTGAGCAGGCCCGGACTCCACCGCGCGGTCGCCCGGCTCGGCGCCCGTCGCCGGGCCGCCGCCCTGGGGATGCTGAGCGTCGGCGTGGTCGCCGCCGTGGCGGCCACGATGATGCCGCTGGGCGCGGCCGAGGTGCCGCCGGCGGTGCTGACCGCCGTCGCGGACACCACCGTCAGCCAGGTACCGCAGGACGGCGACAACGGGGTGAAGACGACGCTCGCCAGCTGCCCCGAACTCTGCGACGGCAACCGCACCGGCCGTCGCGACGCCCTGGTCGGGTTCGTGGTCCGTGGGGTACCCGCCGACGCGGTGCGCATCCGTGCCACCCTGCGGATGTACACCTGGCAGCCGGCCGCCGCCCGGATCCGGGTCCACCCGGTGCGGGGCAGCGCCGACGGGCCGGGCGGCTGGGAACGGCGGCCCGTGCTCGGCGCCGCGGTGGCCGGGCGGGAGCAGGTCACCGCCGGCTTCAACGAGTTCGACGTCTCCGCCGCGGTTACCGGCAACGGCCCGGTCTCCTTCGCCCTCGTCCAGGAGACCCGGCACAGCCGCATCTACTGGGCCTCCCGGGAGAACGGCACCGCCGCCGTCCGGCCGCAGCTGGTGCTGGCCTACCAGCGAGGGTCGGGAGGGCCCCCGGCCGGTGGCCCCGCGCCGCCCGGGGCGTCGGCGACGTTCGGTGCCCGGCCCGCGCCGCTGGCCCGCCCGACCGCGCCCCGCGTGCCGTCGCCGGGACCGGTCGCCCCGCCGACCAGCCCGCCGACCACCAGCCCACCGACCACCAGCCCACCGACTGCCAACTCGCCGGTTGCCCCCGCGCCGGTCCCCGGCAGCGAGGTGCCGGGCTGGCGGCTGGTCTGGTCCGACGAGTTCGACGGCCCGACGCTGGATCGGTCGAAGTGGAACCTGCGCGACAACGAGGGCCGTGACATCGACCGTGGCTGCAACGTCGACGAGCCGGAGAACACCTTCGTCTCCGGTGGGGTGCTCACCCTGCGCGCCCAGCGGGAGACCGTGACCTGCGGCTCGCAGACCCGGGAGTACACCCAGAGCTACCTGGACACCATCGGCCGGCACTCGTTCCGCTACGGCCGCTTCGAGGTGCGGGCGCGGTCGCCCAACAGGCCGGTCGGATCGCGAGGGCTGTGGCCGGCGTTCTGGCTGCGCCCCGAGGACGGCGGCCGGGGCGAGATCGACGTGGTGGAGCTGCCCGGCGGCAGCGACTGGTACCAGGCCGCCACCCTGGCCATCTTCTACGACTACAGCCCGGTCAAGCAGGACGTCCGGTACGCCTTCCCGGTCGGGTACCCGGGGGACGGCTTCCACACGTACACCACCGAGTGGGAGCCGGACGCGATCCGCTGGTACGTCGACGGCCGGCTGGTCTGGCAGCGGGACCGCGCCACGACGCCGTGGTTCGACGAGGTCTTCCACAAGCCGTACAACCTGCGGTTGAACGTCCAGGTGGGCGGTTGGCTCGGCAACCCCGACCCCGCGACCCGCTTCCCGGCCGACTTCCGGGTGGACTACGTACGGGTCTGGCAGCGCTGACGGCACCGTGGCGGTGGCCTGACCGCGGTCGGCCGCCGGGCCGGCGGGCGTCCGCACGGCCTATCGTGTCGGCCAGCGTGTGCCCACGGGCGGAAGGCAGGGCGGCATGACGGTGCACCGGGCGGCGGATCCACGGGACCGGTCGGACGGCATCGGCTGGGTGAGCCGGGCCATCTTCGGCGACCCCCGGCTGTGGCTGGACGTGGCCGCCACGGCGTCCACGCCACCGGCCGGTCACCGGGTCGCCGCCCGGTACGCCGTGGTGCCCTCGGTGGCCCGGGCGAAGTTCCTGCTGCCGCTGGCCTCCCGCCGGGTCGGGGCCGCCTCGACCCTGGCGTACAACGCGCTGCGACCGCCCCGGGTGCGGGCCAACCGGCTCGCGGTCGGGGTGCTGGCCGGTCTGGGCGCGACCGGGCTGGCCCGGATGCCGGTGCTGACCGTCGCCGTGCCCGACCGGGTCGACCCGGCGGAGCTGCTGCTCACCGAGGCGCTGAGCGGCACCGCCGGGTGCCGGCTGCATGCGGCGATCGGGATCCGGCCGCCCGACCCGCACCACAAACCGACCCTGCAGCTCTTCGACGACCGGGGAGCCCCCCGGGGGTACGCGAAGATCGGTTGGAACGACGCCACGCGGGCGATGGTCGTGGCGGAGGCGGCCGCGCTGCGCGCGCTGCCCCGCGACGGCGGCGACTTCCCCGACGTGCCGCGACTGGAGCGGGAGTTGCGCTGGCGCGACCTGGCGGTGACCCTGGTCGCGCCGATGCCGCGTCGGGTGCGCCGGCTGCCTCACCCGTACCGGCCGAGGGTGGCCGCGATGCTGGCCGTCGCGCGTCGGGGAGGTCCGCCGGCCGCGCCCCGGCTGCTGGCCGGTTCGCCCTTTATGGCCGACCTGGTCGCCCGCGCCGAGCGGGCCGGTGGGCCGGTCCGCGCCGCCGTGGCGGCGCTGGCCGCGCGGGACGGCACGGTGGGACTGGAGTTCGGTGACTGGCACGGCGACTGGGTGCCGTGGAACCTGGGTGTCCACCGTGGTCGGCTGATGGTCTGGGACTGGGAGAACAGCGGACCGCACCGTCCGGTCGGCTTCGATCTCGCCCATCAGGGGTTCCAGAGTGCCCTGTCGTTGGGAGACCGGCCGGTGCCGAGGGCGGCGGCGGAGATGGACGAGTTGCTTGCCCGGCACGGACAGGTGTGCGGCCTCGACGGGGTCCGCCGCCGGTTGGTCGGCGACGCCTACCTCGTCGAGCTGTGGCTGCGTACGGCGGAGCTGGCGGCCGGTGGGGGCGGCTGGAGTCGGCGGTTGCATCCCGCGCTGCTGGAGCTGCTGGCCGAGCGGCTCGGGCCGGCGACCTGAATACCCCGCAGGCCCGGTGACCGGCACGCAACTGTCCGTTCCCCGACCGAAGATGGCGGAAAAATCGCAGGTGAGGCACCCGCGCTACCGCTGAACCCACGGGTTCCACTACTGTGGCACCGCCCGATCATCGCCGCTGGGGCGGCGTGGTCGACGTGGTTCCGGGTGGCGTGGGGCGTCACCGGGCGATCGTGCGATCCGGGTGTGGGGCAGGTCCGGCCGGCGGCCGGCAGGCAGGGAGACCGATGACAGCGGCAGTACACGCCGGGCGAGGGGCCGCCCGGCGGACAGGTGTCGGCGGGTACGCCGACCTGCGGGGCGGCGGTGACCGCCGATGATTCTCATCTACGCGCTCGGGGCTCTGTCGGTGGTGCTGCCCCTCGTGCTGGTGCCGGCGCTGGCCCGTCGGGTGCCCGCGGTGCGGGCCGGCCGGGCGACGCAGCGACTCCGGGTCGCTGTGGCCGGGCTCACCGACGCCTTCGGCCGGGTCGGGGCGGCGCTGGTGGTGCTGCTGGCCGGATGCGCCGCGGTGGTCGCCGTCTGCTGGCCGCTCGGTGAGGCGCTGGCCCGCCTCGAACCGCACGTCGACCACCCGGTCTTCGAGTACGTGCACGCCCGCCGGGTCGACACCTGGGCGGAGCTGAACTCCTTCTACACCGCCCTGGGTGACCGGTACCCGCTGAAGTGGGTCACCGCGGTCGCCGCGCTGGTCTTCGCCGTGCTGTGGCGGCATCGCCGGTGGTGGGTGCCGCTGCTGGTGATGCCGTTGCAGTTCGTCGTGGAGCAGTACGTCCAGGCGATCCTGGCGACCATGGTGGACCGCGGGCACCCCCCGACCGACCTGGGCACCTACCCGTCGGGCGGGTGCGCCCGGATCATGCTGACCTTCGGCACCATCGCGATTCTGGCCATGCTGACCTGGCGCATCCCGCGCGCCGGCCGGGTGGCCCTGATCACCGGGGTGGTGACCTTGGTCAGCGTGGAGGGCTACACCCGGATCTACGCCGAGAAGCACTGGCTGACCGACGTGATCGGCGGGTGGATCTTCGCCGTGCTGCTGTTCGCGGTGACGGCGCTGGCGCTGCTCGTCGCCGAGGGCCGGGTCCGGCCGCCGCTGTCGCGGGCCGTGCCGGTTCCCGACAGCGTCCTGGCCGGCACGTGAACCCCGGGTCGGTCGGCACGTCCCCCGCCGGCGCCGACCGGTCCCGCTCGACCACGGAAGTGGGCCCGACGTGACGACCCTTCTCGTCGCCTCCACCGGGGGACACCTGGCGGAGTTGCACGACCTCGTGCCGCGCCTCGGCGTGCAGGACGACTGCGTGTGGGTCACCTTCGACTCACCGCAGAGCCGGTCCCTGCTCGACGGTCAGGAGGTGATCCACGTTCCGCCGGCGAGCAGCCGGGACGTGGCGGGAGCGGTGCGCGACCTGGTCGCCGCCCGGCGGGTGCTGCGCGGCGGTCGGTTCCGCCGGGTGATCAGCACCGGTGCCAGCGTGGCCGCGTCGTTCTTCCTGCCGGCCGTCCGGCGCGGTCTGGCCTGCCACTACATCGAGAGCGCCACCCGCACCGAGGGGCCGTCGCTGACCGGTCGACTGGTCGCCGGGCTGCCCCGTACCCGCCTCTACACCCAGTACCCGGCCTGGGCGCGGGGCCGGTGGCGGTACGGCGGCTCCATCTTCGACGGCTACGCGCCCTTGCCGCGGCCGAAGCCACGGCCGGTGTCGCGGATCGTGGTGGCGCTCGGCACCCACGAGCGGTTCGGTTTCCCGCGGCTGCTGGCCCGCCTGGTCGACGTCCTGCCCCGGGAGGCGGAGATCCTCTGGCAGGTGGGTGCGACCGAGGTGCCCCGGATGCCGGCCGGCGCGCGCCGGCAGGTGCCGTACGCGGAGATGCAGCAGGCCATGCGGGAGGCGGACGTGGTCGTGACCCACGCCGGGGTCGGCTCCGCGCTGGCGGCGATACGGGTCGGGCACCGCGCGATCTACGTGCCCCGGCGCCGGGCGTACGGGGAACACGTCGACGACCACCAGGTCGAGATGGCCCGCGAGTTGGGCCGGCGCGGGCTGGTGCTGGCCCGGGAGGCCGACGCGGTCACCGCCGAGGACCTGGCGCAGGCGGCATCGTGGACGGTCGGCACGGTGGGGTCCGTCGTGCCGTTCCGGTGGGCGGCGTGACGTCCGCCGGTGCCCGCCGGCCGAGGTGGTGGGCGGGCCCGGATCGACCCGTATGGGCAAGCCGACAGTCGAGTGGACCGATTGGTTGATGGTGCGACAAATCCGGACGCAGCAAGCTATCCAGGATCTCACTTCATCATTGGGGGAATCAGTGTCTCTCCGAACGTCGTCCCGATCAGGTCGACGGTGGCTCGCCGTGCTCGCCGTGCCGGTGCTGCTCGCCGGTCCGCTCGCGGTGCCCGCCCAGGCCGGGCCGCCCACCCCGGTCGCCATGACCCTGACCAGCGCGAACCCGGTGGACAACACCCCGCACGCGAAGGACGGCGACGCCAAGGCCTTCGCCGAGATCGGCTCCACGGTCTACGTCGGTGGCGGCTTCACCTCGGTGAAGGCGGCGGGTGCCGCGAGCTGGACGACCCGCAACTACCTGTTCGCCTACGACAAGGGCACCGGGGCGCTGAAGATGGCCTTCGCTCCGCGGCTCGACGGTGCGGTGCACGCCCTGGCGGTCAGCCCGGACGGCAAGCTGATCGTGGGCGGCGCGTTCAAGACGGTCAACGGCGTCGAGCGCAGGAACCTCGTGCAGCTCGACCCGAACACCGGCGCCACCATCACCTCCTGGGTGGGCCGCGGCGACGGCGGTCTGGTCCGGCGCACCGTCGTCTCCGGCGACAAGCTCTACATCGCCGGCGCGTTCACCTGGGTCAACGGCACCGCGCACTCGCTGCTGGCCCGGCTCGACGTACGCACCGGCGCGATCGACCCGACCTTCCAGATCGATGCCAGCGTCGCCCGTACCAGCCAGCAGTTGGTCTGGGGCCTGGACGTCACCCCGGACGGCAACACCCTGGTCGCGGTCGGCAACTTCACCAAGGTCAACGGCCTCGACCGTAACCAGGTGGTGCTGGTCGAGGGGCTCAAGGGCACGCCGAAGGTCGCCGACTGGAGCACCCAGCGGTACGTGGCGCCCTGCACGATCAGCGGCTTCCCGTTCTACGCCCGGGACGTCGACTTCTCCGACGACGGCAGCTACTTCGTGATCGCCGCCGACGGCGGCCGGTCCGCCGGGGCGTACTGCGACACGATCGCCCGGTTCGAGACCGCCACCCGGGGGAGGGCCATCGACGGCACCTGGGTCAACGACACCGGCCACGACTCGGTGACCTCGATCGAGGCGGCCGACAACGTGGTCTACGTCGGCGGGCACTTCCGTTGGCTGAACAACGCCAACGGCGACGACTCTGCGGGTGCCGGCGCCATCAACCGGTACGGCCTGGGCGCGCTCGACCCGATCAACGGCATGCCGCTGGTGTGGAACCCGACCCGTTCCGGCGCCCCGGCGGGCACCACCGCGTGGGGCCCGATCGTGTGGGAGCTGTGGCGCGGCAGCGCCGGCCTCTACGCCGGGTTCGACAGCGACGGCCTGGGCAACGAGTACCACGGCCGGCTGGGCCTCTTCCCGCTCGCCGGCGGGCGGACCGTGCCGGCCACCAACGCGCCGGCGGCGGCCTCCGGCTACCTCTACCTCGGCACCGGCGACGGCAAGACGGCCAGGGTGCCGTTCAACGGCACCACGCTGGGCACCCCGGCCACCAGCAGCCAGCCGAACCTCACGGCCGCCGGCGCGGCGTTCTCGATCGGCGACAAGCTCTACTGGTCCAGGACCACCGCCGCCGCCCCCCAGGGCAGCTACCTCCAGGTGTCGACGTTCGCCGGCGGCACGGTGGGCGCCCCGTGGGTCAGCAGCGGCTTCAACGACTGGTACAAGCCGTCGACCATGAGCGGGGCGTTCTACCTCGACGGGCGGATGTACTACACCAAGGCCGGCACCAACAAGCTGTTCTACCGCTACCTGGAACCCGACGGCTCGATCATCGGCTGCACCGAGTTCACCCTGCCCAGCATCGGCACCGGCCTGAACTGGGCCAACGTGCGGGGCATGGCCTGGGTCAACGGCAAGCTCGTGTACGGCTTCACCGACGGCGCCCTGCGGGCGGTGCCGTTCGACGGCACCGCCGTCGACGGCGGTGCGGCGGTCGTGATCGCGACGTCGAGGACACCGATCGGCTCGTCCACCCGCAGCGCCCTGCTGCTGTCGCCCCGGGGCGCCCCGCCGCTGAAGTGGACGAGCCCGACGCTGTTCTTCGCCACTTCCTGACCGGTTCGACGACAGCGCGGGCGGCCCGCCGGTGTCCCCGGGCTGTCTCTTATAA
>NZ_SMJY01000165.1:0-14422 GCF_004348355.1 Micromonospora sp. KC721
GCCCCAATGTTGATCATGAAGTTGCCTGGACCCCGCCCGGCGGGCCGGGGTGGCAACCTCATGATCAACATTGGGGCGGGGCTATTCGTCGTCGGGGTCGTCGAGGCGGGCGAGGTAGGTGGCGAGGCGCTCGATCGGGGTCTCGAACTCGGGGTTGAGATCGACAAAATCGCGTAGGCGCTCGGCCAGCCACTCGATGCTGACCTGCTCGTCGCCTCGGCGCTCGACCAGTTCCTCGATGCCACGGTCGGTGAAGTACACGGTGTTCCTCTCGCGAATGGAGCCGCCGGACGCGGGCCGGGGCAGCGACCGTCACGCGGACGGCGCTGCCCCGGGTCTCGTCGGTGCGGTCAGGTCACGGGCGGGGGAGCGCCGCCTCGATCAGCGCGGTCTGCTCGACCTCGTGCATCTTGGCAGAACCGACCGCCGGGGCCGCGGCGGCCGGGCGGGAGATCCGCCGCAGCCGCACGTCGGCCAGGTGCTCCAGCAGGTTGAGCGCGACGAACGACCAGGCGCCCTGGTTGGCCGGCTCCTCCTGTACCCAGGCGAAGTCCTCCGCGTTCGGGTACGCCGCCAGCGCCGCCCGGATCTCCGCCACCGGCATCGGGTAGAGCTGCTCGATCCGGATGATCGCGGTGTCGGTGACACCGCGCTCCTGCCGGGCCTGGAACAGGTCGTAGTAGACCTTGCCCGAGCAGAGCAGCACCCGCTTGACCTGCTGCGTTGCCGGGGCGGCCGGGTCGGTCAGCACCGGGGAGAAGGTGCCGGTGGTGAAGTCCTCGACCGGGGAGACGCAGAGCTTGTGCCGCAGCAGCGACTTCGGCGTGAACACCACCAGCGGCTTCCGTTTCGGCGACAGGGCCTGGCGGCGCAGCAGGTGGAAGTAGTTCGCCGGGGTGGTCGGGATCGCCACCCGCATGTTGTCCTCGGCGCAGAGCTGCAGGAACCGCTCCGGGCGGCCGGAGGTGTGGTCGGGGCCCTGGCCCTCGTGCCCGTGCGGCAGCAGCAGGGTGACGGCGGAGCGCTGACCCCACTTCACCTCACCGGAGGAGATGAACTCGTCGATCACCGACTGGGCGCCGTTGACGAAGTCGCCGAACTGGGCCTCCCAGCAGACCAGCGCGTTGACGTTCTCCACCGAGTAGCCGTACTCGAAGCCCATCGCGGCGTACTCGCTGAGCAGCGAGTCGTGCACGAAGAAGCGGGACCGCTCGCCGCCGCCGGTGAGCGACTTCAGCGGCAGGTAGTCGTCACCGGTCTTCGAGTCGACGATCGAGGCGTGCCGCTGGACGAAGGTGCCGCGGCGGGAGTCCTGACCGGCGAGCCGGACGGTGACCCCGTCGTGCAGCAGCGAACCGAAGGCGATGATCTCGCCGAAGCCCCAGTCGATGCCGCCCTCGGTGGACATCTTGTGCCGCCGGTCGAGCAACTGCTGGATCCGCTTGTGCGGGGTGAAGCCCTCCGGCAGGTTGACGTGCGCCTCGCCGACCGCCTTGATGACGGCGGCGTCGGTCGCGGTCTCGACCTGGGGCTCCGGCTCGTCCTTGCGCGGCGGCCGGCTCAGCTGACGCGGCGTGGTGGCGGCGTCGCGGGTGGCCTTGAACACCCGCTCCAACTGCGCCTGGTAGTCGCGCAGCAGTTCCTCCGCGTCCTCCACGGTGATGTCACCCCGCCCGATCAGCTCCTCGGTGTAGAGCTTGCGCACCGAGCGCTTCGAGTCGATGATCTTGTACATCTGCGGGTTGGACATCGACGGGTCGTCGCCCTCGTTGTGCCCGCGCCGGCGGTAGCAGACCAGGTCGATGACGACGTCCTTGTTGAACGTCTGACGGTACTCGAAGGCCAGCCGGGCGACCCGGACCACCGCCTCGGGGTCGTCACCGTTGACGTGGAAGATCGGCGCCTGGATCATCCGGGCCACGTCGGTGCTGTAGAGGCTGGAGCGGCTGTACTCCGGCGCGGTGGTGAAACCGACCTGGTTGTTGACCACCACGTGCACGGTGCCGCCGGTGCGGTAACCGCGCAGCTGGGACAGGTTGAGCGTCTCGGCCACCACGCCCTGGCCGGCGAAGGCGGCGTCGCCGTGCACCGCCAGCGGCAGCACGGTGTAGCCCTCCAGCTTGAGGTCGATCCGGTCCTGCTTGGCCCGGACGATGCCCTCCAGCACCGGGTCGACGGCCTCCAGGTGCGACGGGTTCGCCACCACCGAGACCTTGACCGCGTGGTCGCCGTCCGGGGTGGTGAACTTGCCGTTCTGGCCGAGGTGGTACTTCACGTCGCCGGAGCCCTGCGTGGAGCGCGGGTCCAGGTGGCCCTCGAACTCGGAGAAGATCTTCTCGTACGGCTTGCCGACGATGTTGGCCAGCACGTTGAGTCGGCCCCGGTGGGCCATGCCGATGACGACCTCGTCCAGCCCGTCCTCGGCGGCGGCCTCCAGCACCTCGCCCAGCAGCGGGATCAGCGACTCGCCGCCCTCCAGCGAGAAGCGCTTCTGGCCGACGTACTTGGTCTGCAGGAAGGTCTCGAACGCCTCGGCGGCGTTGAGCCGGTTGAGCACGTGCTTCTGCTCGTCGGCCGGCGGCTTCTCGTACTTGCGCTCGATCCGTTCCTGGATCCAGCGCCGCTCCTCCGGGTCCTGGATGTGCATGTACTCGATGCCGACCCGGCGGCAGTACGAGTCGCGCAGCACACCGAGGATCTCGCGCAGCTTCATCCGCTGCTTGCCGGCGAAACCGTTGACCGGGAAGGTGCGGTCGAGGTCCCACAGGGTGAGCCCGTGCTGGAGGACGTCCAGGTCCGGATGCTTGCGGATCTTGAACTCGAGTGGGTCGGTGTCGGCCATCAGGTGGCCGCGCACCCGGTACGCGTGGATCAGCTCGTGCACCCGCGCGGTCTTGTTGATCTGGCCCTCGGAGTCGACGGCCACGTCGCGCATCCAGCGCACTGGCTCGTACGGGATGCGCAGCGAGGTGAAAATCTGGTCGTAGAAGCCACGCTCGCCGAGCAGCAGCTCGTGCATCACCTTCAGGAACTCGCCGGACTGCGCGCCCTGGATGATCCGGTGGTCGTACGTGCTGGTCAGCGTGATGATCTTGCTGACCGCCAGTTCGGCGAGGGTCGCCTCGCTCATGCCCTGGTACGGCGCCGGGTACTCCATGGCGCCGACGCCGATGATGGCGCTCTGCCCCTGCATCAGGCGCGGGATCGAGTGGACCGTGCCGATGCCGCCCGGGTTGGTCAGCGAGATGGTGGTGCCGGTGTAGTCGTCCATGGTCAGCTCGTTGCGGCGGGCCCGCCGGACCACGTCCTCGTACGCCTGCCAGAACTGCCGGAAGTCCATCTGCTCGCAGGCCTTGATGGACGGCACCACCAGGTTGCGGGAGCCGTCCGGCTTGGCCAGGTCGATGGCGATGCCCAGGTTGACGTGCTCCGGGCGGACCAGCGCCGGCTTGCCGTCGACCTCTGCGTAGGAGTTGTTCATCTCCGGGTGCTCGACCAGCGCCCGGACCATCGCGTACCCGATCAGGTGGGTGAAGCTGACCTTGCCGCCCCGCCCTCGGGCGAGGTGGTTGTTGATCACGATGCGGTTGTCGACCAGCAGCTTGGCCGGAACCGCGCGAACGCTGGTCGCGGTCGGTACGGACAGCGAGGCGTCCATGTTCTGCACGATCTTGGCAGCGATGCCGCGCAGCGGGCTGGTGCCGGCGGCGCTCGCCGTCGGGGCCTTCGCGGCCGGCTTCGCCGCGGCGGCCTTCGCGGCCGGCTTCGGCTCGGCGGCCGTCGCGGTGGGCTTCGGCTCGGCGGGCTTGGCGGCGGGCTTCGGCTCGGCGGTCTTCGGCGGGGCTGCCGGTTTCGCGGCCGGCGCGGCCACGCTGGCGGCGGCCTTCTCGGCGGCCGGCTTCGCCGGGGCCTTCTCGGCGGCCGGGCGCGGTGTCGCGGCCCCCGGGGTCGGCCGGTAGTCGGCGAAGAAGTCGTGCCAGGCCGAGTCGACGCTCGATGGGTCGGCGAGGTAACGCTGGTACATCTCCTCGACGATCCACTCGTTCGGGCCGAAACCCGCCAGTGGGTTCTCCTGCGAAGTCTGCTGGGTCGACACGGCCGGTAATCGCCTCTTTCACGCGGGTGGAATGTCACGCGGTGGCACCCGTGCCAAAACAGGACGCACGGGAGACGCTTCCAGGCTACGCCGTACGAATGGCGCAGGCATTTCCGCCTCCAACGGGTGGCCCTTTTCACAGAAGATGCCAGAAGTTCAGCAAACGCTGCGTGTCCCGTCGACTCCTGCTAGCCGCGACGACCCCGGACGGTGGCCTCACTGTCACCGTCCGGGGCCGCGCCGATCGAGTGGTCAGGAGATGTCGCGGCGCCGGGTGATCAGGACGCCCGCCACGCCGCTGGCGAGGGCGTACCCGACCAGCACCAGCGCGCCGACCCACCAGGCGGGGAGCATCTCCGACTCGCCGCCGCTGACCATGATGCTGGAGGCGGCGGCCGGCCAGACCACCTGCCACTTCATCACCGCCATGTTGTCCAGCCAGTTGGCCAGCAGGAAGAACAGGACCCCCACCACCTGGGTGCCGAGCAGGTAGACCACCGACGCCGTGATCACCGCGCCGAGCTGGTTGGTGATCAGGGTGCCGATGCCCACTCCGAGGACGGTCCAGATCGCGTACGCCAGCAGGTTGAGCAGCAGCGCCCGCTGCACCTCCCACTGGCCGAGCTGTGTGCCGTGGTCGTTGAGGGCCAGCACCGTCGCCCCGGCGGCCAGGTCGATGACCGTGGTGACCAGCCAGAACCCGAAACCCAGCAGCGAGGCGGCGATGAGCTTGCTGACGATCACCGAGGTGCGGCGCGGAGTGGACAGGAACGTCGTGGTCGCGGTCTGGTGGAAGAACTCGTTGGTGACCATGAGGATGCCGATGAGCATCACGAACATCAGCCCGAGGTACTGGCCGGAGGTGTAGAGGTTGGCCGCCTGCGCGGCCGGGGTGGCGGGGATCCCGCCGGCCTCCGCGGTCTCGGGGTTGCCGCTGAGCGAGCTGACGGCGAGCCAGGTGTTGATCGCGAAGGCCAGGGCGAGCGACAGGAACGCTCCGAGGGCCAGCAGCCACCAGGCGTTGGTGGTACGGATCTTGAGCAGTTCGGATCGGACCAGGTTCATCGGATGCCCGCCTTCCCGGCCGTGAGCTCCAGGAAGACCCGTTCCAGGTCGGGTCGTTCGGTGGTGAGTTCGTGCAGTTCCACGCCGGCGGCCAGCGCGGCCCGCCCGACGGTCGGGGCGTCCGCCCCGTCGACCAGCAGGACGCCGTGCTCACCGGCGGTGACCGTGGCCGACTGCGCCTTCAGCGCCGCGGTCAGCTCGTCGGGCTGCGGGGTGCGCACCCGCACCCGGACGCCCTGGGTCATCGACCCGATCACCTGGTCGACCGGGCCCTGCCGGACCAGTTGGCCGGCCGCGATGATCACCACGTCGTCGGCGAGCAGCTGCATCTCGGAGAGCAGGTGGCTGGAGACCAGCACCGTGCGGCCCTCCTGGGCGAGGTTCTTGAGGAAGCCGCGCATCCAGCGGATGCCCTCCGGGTCCAGACCGTTGGCCGGCTCGTCCAGGATCAGCACCCGAGGGTCACCCAGCATCGCCGCGGCGATGCCGAGCCGCTGCTTCATGCCCAGCGAGTAGCCCTTGAACTTGCGCTTCGCGGCGGGGGTCAGCCCGACCATCGCCAGCACCTCGTCGGCCCGCCGCTTCGGCAACCCGGCCGCCGCGCAGATCACCCGCAGGTGGTTGATCCCGGTGCGGCCCTTGTGCGCGCTGGACGCCTCCAGCACCGCGCCCACGTGCCGCAGCGGATCGGTCAGGTCGGCGTACCGCCGGCCGCCGATGGTGGCCGTGCCGCTGGTGGGGGTCACCAGGTTGAGCAGCATGCGCAGGGTGGTGGTCTTGCCGGCGCCGTTCGGGCCGAGGAAGCCGGTCACCCGACCGGGTTCGACGGTGAAGGACAGGTCGTCGACCGCCCGGACGTTCCTGTACTGCTTGGTCAGTCCGGACACGACTATCTGGCCGGTGCTGGGGCTCCACTGCCCGTCGGACATCGTTCTCCTCCCGTGCGGCGGCGCGTCACGCGCCGCGGTGCGCGGCGCCGTTGCTCAGGCGCCGCCGCCAGCCTGCCAAGCCGGGTCAACCCGCGTCATCAGACGCGTTCGTCAATCCGGCCTCCTCCTCTGGTGGGAGGCCGTCCTCCTCAGGGACGAGACGCCGGCTGCGGCGACACCGCGACCCAGGTGGCCCGGGCCCGGCCCAGCAGCGCCCCGGTGGGGCCGTACAAACTGGTGTCCACCACCGCCCTGCGCCCCACGACCTCGACCGCCGCGCCGGTGACCACACAGTCGTCGCCCGGCGCGGGCAGCCCGTCGACCACGGCGGCGATCCGACCCAGGACGTACGGCCGCCCGGGGGCGAGCACCGCCCAGCCACCGGGGCAGTCCAGCGCCGCCCAGACCGTGGCCGGGACGACCGGATCGGGCGCCCGGAACGGTGCGGCGGTCCGGCCGTCCGGAAGCCGGCCGGGGAAGATCCGCAACCCGTCCGTCCGCTCCGGCCCACAGACGTAACAGCCGGGGAAGGGATGGTCCCGCAGACCCGGGTACGCGGCGGAGACCACCGCCGCCGTCGCCGGGTCCACCGGGGGCACCGCCGGAGGCGGATCGCCGGCCGGGCGGACCTGGGCGACCAGCCGCCCGTCCGGGTCGAGCACGTCGCCGTCGACCACGGTCAGCGGGGTGTCCAGCGGCGGCGGCCGGCGCAGGGTCACCTCGACGGGGCCGTCCGCGCCGTGGTTGGCGGCGAAGATCCCGGCGCTCCATCCGCCGTTGCCCGAGCCGGGCGGCCCGTTGAACCGGGACTCGATGATCATCGGACTCCTCCCTGCCGGCCCGGCGTCGTCGCCGGGTCTGTCCGGGCAGCGTCGCACGGCCGGTCCGGGTCGCCCGGGCCGGTCCGGGCGACCCGGCGGAGGGTCTTGTCGCCCCTCGTGCCCGGCTCGGGGCCGACGGCCGGCCGGCGTTCACCGGATTGACACCCGTCACCGGGCGGGCGGCAACCCCGGACACCTACACAGGAGCCATGGCTGTTCTGCATGCCGCTGGCGCACCCCTGACGACCAGCGGATACACCCTGCTGATCGCCGACGACCCGACCCAGGTCGCGGCCGCCCAACGCCTGCGCCACGAGGTCTTCGCCAGCGAACTGGGCGCGACCCTGCGACCCGCGGTGGACGGCCGCGACGTGGACGACCTCGACACCCACTGCGACCACCTGATCGTGCGCGAGGAGCGCACCGGCGCGGTGGTCGGGACGTACCGGTTGCTGCCCCCGGGCCGTACCACGCGCCGGTACGCCGAGAGCGAGTTCGAACTGACCGCGCTCGACCCGCTCCGCGACGTGCTGGTCGAGGCGGGCCGCTCCTGCGTCCATCCCGACCACCGCTCCGGCGCGGTGATCAACCTGATGTGGGCCGGTATCACCCGCTATCTACACCTGCGTGGCTCCCGTTGGCTGGGTGGCTGCGCCTCGGTGCCGGTGGCCGACGGTGGCCGGGCCGCCGCCGAGGCGTGGGCGCTGGCCCGCGCGAAGCACCTGTCACCGCCGCTGCTGCGGGTGCGTCCCCGCCGGCCCTGGTTCACCGAGCCGGCGGCGGCCAGGCCGGACACCGCGATCGGCGGCGCCACCGGGAGCGCCCTGGTCCCACCGCTGCTGCGCGGTTACCTCCGGCTCGGCGCGTGGGTCGCCGGCGAACCGGCGTACGACCCGGACTTCGGGGTGGCCGACTTCTACGTGCTGTTCTCCCTGGACCGGATGCACCCGCGCTACCTGCGGCACTTCCTCGGCGGGGCCGAGGGGTGAGCGCCGCGCTGTGGCGGCCCGTCGCCGGGTGTGGACCGTTCTGCCTGCCGGCCCCCGGCGAGGTGCCTGCCGTGCCGGTGGCGCTGCGGGTGGCCCGGCTGCTGGGCGTACTCGGGATGATGCTGGTCGGGGCGGGCCTGGTCGGTCTGCTGCCGGTGCTGCCGAGGGTGGAGCGGGCCGCCGTGGTGCGGGGGTGGGCGCGGGGCGCCACCCGGGTCCTCGGGGTACGGCTGGAGGTTCGGGGCCGCCCGCCGCGCCGGCCGGCGCTGCTGGTCGCCAACCACGTCTCGTGGCTGGACGTGCTCGCGGTGCTGGCGGTGACGCCGGCCCGGCTGCTGGCCAAGAGCGAGGTCCGTCGGTGGCCGCTGGTCGGGCTGCTGGCCCGCGGGTCCGGCGCGCTCTTCGTCGACCGGGCGCGCCCCCGGGACCTGCCCGAGACGGTCGATCGGATCGCCGCGACGCTGCGCGGCGGCGACCCGGTGGCGGTCTTTCCCGAGGGCACGACCTGGTGCGGTGCCTCCGCAACGGCCGACTGCCGCCCGCGGCGCGGGTTCCGCCCGGCCACCTTCCAGGCGGCGGTCGACGCCGGGGCGCCGGTGGTGCCCATCCGGATCAGCTACCGGTGCGCCAGCATCGGCGTGGGCACCACGGCCGCCGCCTTCGTCGGGGAGGAGACCCTGTGGCGTTCGGTGCTCCGGGTGCTCGCCGCCCGTGAGCTGGTGTTGATCGTACGGGTGGCGGCGGCGCTGCACCCGGCTGGGGACGCCGACCGCCGGGCGCTGGCCCGGGCCGCCGAGGCGGCCGTCCACCTGGTCCCGGCCCGCGTCGCCGTACCCGCGCCGACGGCCGTCGCGGTGCCGGCTCCCGCCACCGGGCCGGCGGACATACGAAAGGCCCCCAGCCGGGCCGCTTCGACGGTGCGGTTTCCGGGGGCCTTGTCGGTGTTGCCGGGGATCAGCCCACAGGGCCGATCTGCTTCGCCAGGTCGACGAACGACTGCCACGACGCGGGGTTGAGGTGGAGGGTGCCGCCCTCCCGGTCCTTGGTGTCGCGCACCAGCACGACGCCGGGCCAACGGGTCGCCGGTGAGCGTGTTCGGCAGCGTTCTCGCGGTCTCCGCGCACATCGGTTGCCGGCCGACGTGGGATTGCGAGGTGTGCGGCGAGCCGTGGCCCTGCCCGACCTTCCGGGCGGTAGGGCGGGATCGGTTGGACGGCACGGCCCTGATCCCGGTCATGTCGTCGCTGATCCCCAGTGCCATCCGCGACCTGCGCGGCCGGCCGGAGGGGCCGCAGCCGCCGGAGATCGTGCGGCGTTTCCTGTGGTTCCTGCCGTTCAATGATGAGGAAGCCCGCGCCGTCGCCCTGCGGATGCGCTGATGGTGCGCCGGGTCATCCCTCACCTGCCGATGCGTCCGCTGTGGCGGTGCCGCAACTGTGGCGCGCAGTGGCCGTGCCAGCCGGCCCGGCTGTCCCTGCTGGTCGAGTACCGGCACGACCGGACCGCCCTGCTGATCTACCTTGCCCAACAGATGACCGAGGCACGCGACCAACTCACCCGACTCAACCCCGAGCACTGCGCGGACCTGACGGAACGCTTCCCTCGCCTGGGCCCGACCCCGAAGATGAACACGAGCACAGGCCACGACCACACGAGGGTGCGGGTAGCACATGTGCTACAGTGGGGCGTATGCATGAAGTTGGGTTGCGGGAGATGCGGCAGAGCGCCAGCGACCTGGTACGTCGGGCGCAGGCGGGCGAACGCGTGACGATCACCGTCGCGGGCCGACCGGCAGCCGTGCTCGGCCCGGTCAGTCCCCGAACCTGGCGCGAGTGGGACGATGTTGCCGGCGTGTTCGCCCAACCCACAGACCCCGGGTGGGCGGGTGATCGGGATCTGCTCGATGGTGCCGTCACCGACCCGTGGGTTGAGCGGTGAGCCGGGGCATCCTCGACACCAGCATCCTCATCGCCACCGATGTGACCCCGATTCCCGGCGAACTGGCCATCAGTGTCGCCAGCCTCGCCGAACTCCAGTTCGGTGTTCTGGTAGCAAAAACCGCCGAGGCGAGGGCGCTCCGATTGGCGCGGTTGAGCGCCATCCAACGTCGGTTTGATCCGCTTCCCATCGACGAAGCCATCGCCGACAGTTACGCACGACTGGCCGCCCGCGTCGTCGAGACTGGCCGCCAGCCGCGAGCCAGGGTGATGGACCTCCTCATCGCCGCAACCGCACACGCCCACGACGCCGCCGTCTACACCCGCAACGCCGACGACTTCGCAGGACTCGAAGACCTCATCACGATCCACGCGATCTGACTCTCACAGCCCGCCAACCGAGGATCTCCAGACGGCCCGTCGACATAGGCGATCATCTGGCCGCGCCCGGGCTCGTCAGCGCCCGCTCAAAGGCTCCCTCACCCCTCACGGGGCAAGGGCCTCCGCGACCTCGACGCAGTTCCCGCCGCCGTAGCCGCTGTGGGTCGGCTTTGCCCGCGTCGCTCACAGGCTTTTTTCAGCCGGTGCCCAGCGTCGCCGCAGCCACGTCGTAGATGATGCGGGGCATGGCCGCTACCCAGACCGAGGCGCGACTGCTCGTCGTCGAGGACGATCCCAACATCCTCGAGTTGCTCTCCGCCAGCCTGCGCTTCGCCGGTTTCGACGTGGCCACCGCGACCAGTGGCAGCGCGGCGTTGAGCACCGCCAAGGAGCACCGCCCCGATCTGGTGGTCCTCGACGTGATGCTGCCCGACCTCGACGGCTTCGAGGTGATCCGGATGCTCCGTGAGGGCGGCACGCGTACCCCGGTGGTCTTCCTGACCGCCCGCGACGCCACCGACGACAAGATCCGCGGCCTCACCCTGGGCGGCGACGACTACGTCACCAAGCCGTTCAGCCTGGAGGAGCTGACCGCCCGGATCCGGGCGGTGCTGCGGCGTACCGCGACCGGCGAACACGCCCCCTCCCGGCTCACCTTCGCCGACCTGGAACTGGACGAGGAAACCCACGAGGTGCACCGCGCCGGCCAGCGGGTGCAACTGTCGCCGACCGAGTTCAAGCTGCTGCGCTACCTGATGCTCAACGCCAACCGGGTGCTGTCCAAAGCGCAGATCCTCGACCACGTCTGGAACTACGACTTCCGCGGCGACGACAACATCGTCGAGTCCTACATCTCCTACCTGCGCCGCAAGGTGGACAACACCCAACCTCGCCTGATCCACACCCTGCGCGGGGTGGGCTACGTGCTGCGCAAGCCGGCAGCGTGAGCCGGTTCTGCGAGTCCCGTAGTCGCGAGGCACGGTGAACCGGTGAACCTCCTCGACAACGCGAAGGGCCGGCTGCGGGGCGTACCGCTGCGGGTCAAGCTGGTCGCGGCGGTGCTGGCGCTGGTCGCCGCCGCGCTGCTGGTGATCAGTTCGCTCACCACGTACTTCCTGCGCGACTACCTCGTCGGGCAGGTGGACGGGGAGTTGCAGGCGGCAAGCGACCAGGTGGGCCGGGTGCTGCCTTCCCTGGAAGTCGGGCTCGGCAGTGCCGCGCTGCCCACCGACTACGTGGTGGCACTCGCGGAGGAAGACAGCGCGAAGCCCATCGGGTACGACCACAGCCTGGCGCTGGACGACCTGCCCAGGATGCCGGACGACCTGGCGGGATTCCAAGCCGCCGCCGAGAAAGAGCCGTTCACCGTCCGCTCGGAGGACGGCCGGGACCGGTGGCGGATGCTCTACCGGGAACTGCCCGACGGCCGGGTGCTCGCGGTCGGTCAGCACCTCACCGACGTCGACCTCGCGGTCAAGCGGCTGGTCTGGATAGACCTCCTGGTCGGCTGGTCGGTGCTGATCCTGCTCGCCTCGATCGGCGCGGCGATCGTCCGGACCAGCCTGAAACCGCTGGTGGAGATCGAACGGACCGCCGCCGCGATCGCCGGCGGCGACCTCACCCGCCGGGTGCCGGACCCGGAGGAGGGGCAGCCCTGCGCCACCTCCGAGTTGGGTCGGCTCTCCCGGGCGTTGAACGCGATGCTGGCGCAGATCGAGGCGGCCTTCACCGCGCGGGCCGCCTCCGAGGCGGCGGCCCGCGCGGCCGAGGCCGGTGCCCGCGACGCCGCGCACGCCGCGCAGTCCTCCGAGGCCCGGGCCCGGCGTTCCGAGGAACGGATGCGGCAGTTCGTCGCGGACGCCTCCCACGAGCTGCGTACCCCGCTGACCACCATCCGCGGGTTCGCCGAGCTGTACCGGCAGGGCGCGGCGCGGAAGCCGGAACAGACCGCCGACCTGCTGCGCCGGATCGAGGACGAGGCGGCCCGGATGGGGCTGCTCGTGGAGGACCTGCTGCTGCTCGCCCGGCTGGACCGGGAACGCCCGCTCTCGTTGGCCCCGGTGGAGCTACCGGTGCTGGCCTCCGACGCCGTGCAGGCCGCCCGGGTGGTCGCTCCGCAGCGCCGGATCGAGCTGGAGATCGCGCCCGGCTCCGGGCCCCTGGTGGTGCAGGGGGACGACGCCCGGCTACGCCAGGTCATCGGCAACCTGATGACCAACGCGCTCACCCACACCCCACCGGAGGCCGCGGTGACGCTGCGGCTGCGGGCCGAACCGGGGAACCTGGCCGTGGTGGAGGTCGCCGACACCGGTCCCGGTCTCACCCCGGAGCAGGCCGAGCGGGTCTTCGAACGCTTCTACCGGGCCGACGCGGCCCGCACCCGGCGGGCGAACGGGATGACCAGCACCGGTTTGGGGCTGGCCATCGTGGCCGCGTTGGTGGCTGCCCACCACGGCACGGTGGAGGTGACCGACACGCCGGGTGGTGGGGCGACGTTCCGGGTCCGGCTGCCGCTGGCCGCGGCAACCAACGGCGAGTCGGAGTGACTGTCAGACAACTTCCAGGTGCGTTCCAGGTTGATGACAGTACGAGGGGAGAAGGTAAGGCCATGAACGAGTTCGACACCGATCCGCAGCGGCGGCCCGCCGCCCTCGACGCCGAGCCGTCGCCCCACACCGCAGAGCTGCCCCACGCCGAGCGCGGGCAGTCGGACTCGACCGAGGTCTCCCCGACCGACCGTCCCGCCGGCGCCGCGGGGGAGCCGGCGGGCATTGCGCCGCAGAGTTCTCCCTACCCGCCCGCGCAGACCTCGGCCGCGCCGTACCCGGGCGCGCAGACCTCGGCCGCGCCGTACCCGGGCGCGCAGACCTCGGCCGCGCCGTACCCCGGCCAGCACGCCGGACACCACCCTGGCTACCAGTACGGCCAGCACGCCGGCCAGCCCGGCTACCCGGGCCAGCACGCCGGCCAGTACCCGGCCGCCGGTTACCCCGCGGGTTACCCGCAGTCCGGCTGGGTGGGCGGCCCTGGCGGTCCCGTTCCGCCCAGCCACGGCGGGCAGCCGGTGCCGCCGTGGGCGGCCGCGCCGAAGCCCTCGAAGGTGGCCAAGGTCATCGGCGCCGGTGTGGCGGTCTTCGCCCTGATGCTGGGATCCGGTGTGGCCGGCGGTGCGCTCGCCCTCGCCCTGGACGGCGGCTCGGGCGGTGTCACCCGTACCTACTCGGCCGCACCCGTGATCAACAGTGCCGACCTGCCGAAGATCGCCGCCGGGGTGCAGGACAGCGTGGTCTCGATCGCCACCGACAGCGGCGAGGGGTCCGGGGTGATCCTCACCCCCGACGGCTTCGTGCTCACCAACAACCACGTGGTCGCCTCCGCTGCCGGCGGCATCGTCCGGGTGATCTTCGCCGACGGCAAGACGGCCCAGGCGACCATCATCGGCACCGACCCGAAGACCGACCTCGCAGTGGTGAAGGCCAGCGGGGTCGACGACCTCAAGGCGGCGAAGTTCGGCGACAGCGACGCCATGCAGGTCGGCGACCAGGTGCTCGCCCTGGGCAGCCCGCTTGGCCTGCAGGGCTCGGTCACCGCCGGCATCATCAGCGCCCGTGACCGGACCATCCAGGCCGGCGAGGGCGGCCAGCAGAACCCGCAGCAGGGCGCCACCTCGATCTCGGGGCTGCTGCAGACCGACGCCCCGATCAACCCCGGCAACTCCGGTGGTGCTCTGGTCAACACCCGGGGCGAGGTGATCGGCATCAACACCGCGATCGCCACCGCCGGGCAGGGCAGCAACGGCAACATCGGCGTCGGCTTCGCCATTCCGAGCAACAAGGCCAAGGACGTCGCCGGGAAGCTCCAGCGCCGCGAGAAGGTCAGCCACCCGTCGCTCGGCGTCAGCGTGACCGGCGCGGAGAACGGCGGCGCGCTGGTGTCGGCGGTCGTCCCCGGCAGCGCCGCCGAGAAGGCCGGCCTCCAGCGCGGTGACGTGATCAAGAAGTTCGGCGACAAGCTGATCAACGACTCCAACGACCTCGTCGGCGCGGTACAGGCCGGCAAGGTCGGTGACCGGGTCGAGGTGACCTACCAGCGCAACGGATCCGAGGCGACGGTGACCGTCACGCTCGCCGAGTCGTCATAACCACAGACCTGCCTCCTCCATGGGCGGCGGGTGGTGCAGCCAAGGGGGTTGGCTGCACCACCC